>CAZNSL010001234.1:0-1874 GCA_964574975.1 uncultured Alcaligenaceae bacterium
TCCTTCAGCGTCCAGCCGTTCCTGCGCCTCCGGGGGCACAGCCCGAACGACGTGCGCAAGGGCTTCAACTCCGACGCCCGCCCGGTCCAGTTCAACGAGTCCCACAACCGGGCCGTCAACCACTCCCTGCGCTTGGGCGACTTGCCGCAGGTGTCCGTCGACGGCAACCTGTACCGCAGCTTCCTGCTGAATATCCGCCAGAACCAATCGCACCCTCGCCTGTCGCTCGACCAGGTGAGGCTGTTCACGGCGTCGACCGGCAACCTGACCGGCTACAACCGCCACACCGGCCAACTGGCCGGCCAGGACGCCGTGTACGACCTCGACGCGGGCGGCAATTCGTGGGTGAAACTGAACGACCGGCTCAACTCGCGGGACCACTTCGGCGACATGGTCATGCTCGTGCCCGAGTCGGCGTTCGCTGGCGCGACGGCCGACACCTTCGTCTACCTGTACTGCCAGTTCGGGGAACACTTCGAGGTCCACGGGGCCAACGAGACCTGGGCCCCGGGCCGCGCCGAGGCCACCGGCTCCATCAGTGGGGCCGTGATCGACGCCGACACCGGGAACGCGGTCGCCGGCCTGATCGTCTTCATCGACGCCAACGACAACGGCGTGCGTGAGGAAGGCGAGCAGTACACGTCCACCGACGCCAACGGGCAGTACGCGTTCGTCGGTCTGCCGGCCAACTCCGACCCGAACCAGGTGTACCACCTGTACGTCGAGACGGATGGCACCGAATGGCAGCCCGTCAGTGGCGACCCGGTCGACGTCCACCTCAACCCGGGCGATGTCGTGACCGACGTAAACATCTACGTCACCGCGGACGGGAATTGGAACTGACCTCGGGCCCGCCCTCCGGCTGCCCCGACGGCGGCCGGAGGGCGGCGCGATTCCAACTTGCACGACCCTTCCGGCGGCCACCCGTAGCCCGACCCGCCCACGGCGGATTCCTCCCACAACCCGACCCGCATTCGGGCGATCTCGAAGACCGTGCTGGAACGCGCGCGCAGCGGGCGGTAAGATCGGACGAGCGTCGAACGTCGTCTGCCGGGGAGGCTCGATGAACCTCTACGTTGGTACCAGCGGCTACTCGTACCCGGCGTGGAAAGGCACCTTCTACCCCGCGAAGCTGCCAGCCCGGCAGATGCTCGGCTTCTACGGCGAACGGTTCAACGCCGTCGAGAGCTTCTACGCCTTCCGCGGTAAGCCCGATCCGGCGGTCGTGGACGCGTGGACGGCCGAGGTGCCCGCCGGCTTCAAGTTCGTCCTCAAGGCTCCGATGCGGGTCACGCACATCAAGCGCCTCAAGGACGTGGCCGACGCGATGACGGAATTTCTCGCGGTCGCCGGCGTCCTCAAGAAGCGGCTCGGCCCGCTGTTGTTCCAGTTGCCGCCGAACTTCAAGAAGGACGTACCGCGGTTGCGCGACTTCCTCGCGCTCCTGCCCACGACGAGCCGGCCGGCGTTCGAGTTCCGCCACCCGTCGTGGTTCGACGACGAGGTGTATGCCCTCTTGCGCAAGCGCCGGGCCGCGCTGTGCATCGCCGAGGCGGAGAACGACCTGGAGATTCCGTTCGTGGCGACCGCAAAATGGGGCTACCTACGGCTGCGGCGGCCCGACTACACCGACGCGGAGTTGCGGGCGTGGCTCAAGCGCGTGCGCGCCCAGGGTTGGCGCGATGCCTTCGTCTTCTTCAAGCACGAGGATGAGGGCAACGGCCCGCGGATGGCGGCGCGGCTGCGGGAGTTGCAAGGAAAGCACTAACCCCAGAGGCATGCACAGTTGCAACGTTGCCGAGCGGGGGGGGGGGGGGGCCCCCCCCAAAAAAAAACAAAAAGGGGGGGCACCCCCCCCCCCCACCAGGGGTGAA
>CAZNSL010001235.1:0-1873 GCA_964574975.1 uncultured Alcaligenaceae bacterium
AACTCCTTCACCACCCATAACCTATGCGAAATCCGACTATCCGGATAGCCTCTCAGTCGGCGGCGAACCTTGTCGATCTCCTCGGCCGGCGTCTTGATGCCGGACTTCGACTTCTTCTGGAAGACGTGAAGGACAAAAACGACGCCAGCGAACCGCACCGTGTAGACGGCGCGGTAGGTGTTGCCGTCGTCGTCTTCGACGACTTCGAGGACGCCCCCGCCGAACCCTTTGAGCGGCTTGGCGTCCGGGTGCTTGCCGCCAGTCTGGGCGTCGAACAGGGCTTGCCCAACGGTCACGCGAACGGCCTTGGGAAAGCTTCGCAGGTCTTTGCGGCTCGACCCGATCCATCGGACGGGTTTGGAACTACTTTCTGCATTCGTCACAATGCCTTCCGTATTCCCCTCGGCTTAGGGAAACTCGATTATACCTTTTTCGGCATAAGGCCGCAATCGTAACCTACATTTGTATCGACACGAAAAAGAAGAGCCAACGAACCGCCCGATCCGCCGCCCCTCCTCGACGCGAGTAATACGAGTTTGATGCGACCCGGGTTGCTCACGCCTTCATCCGCTCGATCAGCACCTTGGCCGTCTCCGGGCGCATCACGCGCGCGTCGGGTAGTTCGCCCTTCCGCAGCGTCTCGCGCAGGTCGCGGCCGCTGATCGAGACCGGCTTCCAGCCCTTCGACGCATGTTCGTCCACCAGTCCGACGCGGCCCAGTTCGGCGTAGTACGCCGCGAAGCCGACCTTCACGGGCTGGATCAAAAGTTCGCCCTTCAGCTCGTCGAACTTGCGCTGGGCGGCCAGGCCATCCCAGATGTCGGTGCCGTCGTCGTACGGGGCGTCGGCGTGCTTGCGGCCGATCACGATGTTCGTGAAGCCGAAGTTCTGGCGGTAGATCGCGTGCATCACCGCCTCCTTCGGCCCCGCGTAGAACATCTTGATGTCCATGCCCATGAGCAGCACGTGGTCGATGAATGGCCGGCCGACTTTCGCCCACAGTTCCTCGTCGGCGTCGCCTTGGCCCAGCACCTTGCCGTCGACGATCGCGCGGTAGGTGCGCATCCGCGTGGCGGCGTCTACGTCGTCGCCCTTCGTCTCGCCGACCAGTGGGTTCAACACGGCCCCGGCGAAGTGTCCGTCGCGCGTCAGCCGCTCCAGACCGACGACTAGCGCATATTCGTGCGCCCGGTGCAGCGGGTTGCGCGTCTGGAACGCCACCACGCGCTCGAAGCCCTTCTTGGCGAATAGTGCGCGCGCCTCGCGCGGCGTCAGCACCACGTCGCCGTACTCCGGGTGCTTCGGCGCGGGCCGGACCTGCACGTCGCCGCCGACGAGCGTGGTGCGGTCGTCGCTCAGCGCGATCCGCGCGCCGGGGTGGTCGGTACGCTCCGTCTGGTAGACGGCGCGGTTGTACTTCGCTTTGTCCCAAGGGAACACGTCCTTGACTTCGAGCCGGCCGACGACTTCACCCGCTTCGTTGACGAGCGTCGCCGGCGAACCCGGCGTCAGTGCCTTCGCCTCGTCGGCCGTGGCCGGAAACGCCAGCGGGATCGTCCAGGCGTACTTCTTGCCGCCGCTGAGGACGACTTCCTCGTCGAGGACGCGGTCGTACTGCTCGCGCGTCATCGGCCCGGTGAGTGGGGACAAGCCGCCGTCGCCGAAGCGGTAGAGCGTCGCCAGATCGGCGTTCGACAGGAGGAGTTTCGGTCCGGCGGGCGCGACATCGGCGGCAGCGCGTTCGACGAGGCCGACGCCGCCGTGGGGGGGGATCAGGTCAGGCATGGTGTTACTCCAGGGTGCATTTCTCCCCTCTCCCGGCTTTGCGGGAGAGGGGTCAGGGGTGAGGGTGACTTTGCGCTCTGAGATTCGA
>CAZNSL010001236.1:0-1873 GCA_964574975.1 uncultured Alcaligenaceae bacterium
CGGAAGTCAACCACCCGCGGATACCGATTTCCCGCTACTTGCCGCTCGCCTCGCGCTCGCGGTGCTTCTTCATGGTGTCGGCCTCTTTCTTGAGCGCTTCGGGGTCCTTGCCCGCCGGCGAGACCGGCTTGTCGCCCCCGCTCGAGCAGCCCGAAGCCGCCCCGACCGCCAGGGCCGCTGCCATGCAAACGGCCCGCCGCATCGTCCATCGCATCGATCCGTCCTCCGGTCAGGGAAGGCTGGCGGCCTCGCCGCCGGAGCGGCTGCCGGCCGTCGTCCACACGGCGGGGTCGATGTCTTCGGCGATGAAGCGCACCGAGCCGTCGCACAGGCAGACGTTCACGCCACCGATGTGGTAGCTACTGGCCGGGCTGACGATCTGCCAGAAGTCGCTGTTCGGCCGCCAGCACGGCCGGTTGGGCGGTAGCAGGTGGTTGTACCAGCCGCGCCACGGGCTGCCTTCGCTCCACGGATAGCCGCGGAACCGCCACGGCCCGTTGGAGTCCCAGGGGATCAGGTTCGAGGTCTGCCAATTCCGGGCCAGCAGGTTGGTCCGGGCGGCCGCCAGCGAGGTCGAGGGGATCGTGCCGGCGTCGAAGCAGTCGAACTTGTTCTTCGGCTCGCCCCCGGCGTAGGCACCGTTGCAAACCTCGGCGTACATAACCGTGTTGGTGGTCCCGTCCTTGATGTCGGCGATGCGCACCGGCTTGAGCGCGGGAATGTTGACGAGCGTCGTTCCGGTGTTGGCCGTCTGGGTGGTCGCCTGGCCGAACGGTCCATCCCAGGCTCGCGCTACCGAGACCCAGGTGCCGCAGTTGGCGTGGTAGTTGCCCCACCCCATCGCCGTTTGTTCGTTCAGGTATAACTCCGACGGGCAGATGAACAGGCTCGGTCGCTGGGCGGCGACGGCCGCGTTCGGGGGGTCGAACGGGCCCACGTTCAGGTTGAACTGCTGGTACAGGTTCGCTTGCTCGATGTACGGCAGCACCTGGGCTGTCGGCGAGAAGTATCCCGGCCCCGAGTACGCTCCACCGGGGAACGACTTTTTGGTGGCCTCGAAGTTCAACGTCGCCAGACCGACCTGCTTGAGGTTGTTGGTACACTTGGTGCGGTTGGCTGCCTCGCGGACCTTCTGGACCGCCGGCAGCAGCAATCCGATCAGCACGGCAATGATCGCGATGACGACGAGCAGTTCGATGAGCGTGAACGCCCTACGGCACGGCGGTATGCGTGGCCTCATCGGTTGGACCTCCCCATGACGGCGGACAAATCGAACGAGTGCGACGAGAAAAACGCTGTGCGCCATTGTCGCTCGCTGCGGCTCCGCCGTCAACTACGTTCGACGGCCTTTTGTCGGGACGAGGTCATGAACGGCTTTGTCCTGCGAAGTGGGGTTTCGTAAACCGTGGTTGGCCACTCCACCACCCGGTTTGACGATAACTCGTTGTCCGGAGGCATCATGGCACGGCGACCGTTGACGCCCCAAGAACTCGACGAAGTCCGGCACCTTGCGGCACAATGGGGCACAATCGTCGCCCGCCGGGCAGGGCCTACGCGTTAAAGTTTCACCAGCTTGACAGACTCTGCGGGGTCCGGGCAATTTGGTTAGCATACGAGTGCAGAGCCTACGCATCAAGGTTGACAGAGTCGGAGCGAGTATCCGATGCGAGATGACCGAATCGTTGTTTCCTTCGGCAAACAAGGCACGTATAATGGCGGCCGCTTCGATTGGGCACAGTTTCGGCGTGTATGTGTTGGCATATTTACATGTTATCTCATGATGTTATCAACACATAATTATTCGATACCACTCGTATGCAGGGCCGACGCATCAAAGTCCACGCAGATTATTGCCGGGGACTTGATCCGGTCA
>CAZNSL010001237.1:0-1872 GCA_964574975.1 uncultured Alcaligenaceae bacterium
GACGTGGCCCGGTACGGCGACACGCACGGGCTGCACCTCGACAACGAACGGCTCGTCTGGCCGTACCGCGATTGGGTCGTCCGCGCGTTCAACGACAACCTGCCGTTCGACCGCTTCACCCGCTGGCAGATCGCCGGCGACCTGTTGCCGCATCCGACACGCGACCAGTTGACGGCGACGACGTTCAACCGCTGCAACGTCACCACCGGCGAAGGCGGTGCGATCGACGAGGAGTTCACTTACCGCTACGCCGTCGAGCGCACCAGCACGGTCGTGCAGGCGTGGCTCGGTCTGACGGCTGGCTGTGCCGTCTGCCACGACCACAAGTACGACCCGATTTCGGCGAAGGAGTTCTACTCGCTCTACGCCTTCTTCAACAGCGCCGCCGACCCGGCGATGGACGGCAACCTCAACGACACGGCCCCATTCCGCAAGGTGCCGACCGACGCTCAGGCGGCGCGGCTGGCTGCGGCGAAAGCGAAGGAGGCCGCCACGCGGAAGGCCCTCGACCGCGCAGTTGATCGCCTCGACGCCGATCCGCCAAAAACGGGAACGGTATCGGTCGTGGTCTTCGACGACTTCTTCCCACTCGGCTCGTCGGCGCGCAACACGTCGCGCAACGACGCGGACTGGGTCGCCGACCCGGCGCTGCGCGTGCCGTCCGGCCGGCGGGCGCTGCGGCAGGCGAGCGGCAACTTCCACGAGGACGTGGTGCAGCTTCAGTTGATCCCGGTGCGCATCCCCGCCAAGGCGATCTTCGCGGTCTGGCTGCGGCCCGACCCGGACAACCGGCCGAGTACGGTGACGATCAAGATCGGCCCCGGCAAGAAGCGCGTCTGGTGGGGGCCCAAGCCGGACGGGAAGGACGACCCGACGCACAAAGGGCCGATGCCGCCACCGGGTCAGTGGACGAAGTTGACGCTCTCGGCTGAGGACTTCGGCGCGGCAGCCGGGCAATCGCTCGGCTCGGTGGCACTACAAGAGACTGGCGGCGTTGCCTACTGGGACGCCTTCACCGTCACCGGTGAGCGCGACCCGGTGGCCGACCCGCTCGACTCGTTTCGGGCGTGGTGGAAGACGCTGTCGAAGAAGCCGCCGCCCGACGTGCCGGCCGACTTGCGGGCCATCCTCAAAGCCGGGCCGCGCGGGCCGCACGCGCCGGAGCGGGTCGAGCCGCTGTGGCGGTTCTACCAGGCCGTGGTGGCCCACCCAGCGAGCGACGACATCGCCACCGCTCGCCGGCGCTGGTACGACGCGAAGGCCGAGCGCCTCGCCGTCGAGGACGCGCTGCCGGGCACGATGATCTACCGCGACCTGGACAAGCCTCGCGAGTCGTTCGTGATGCTCCGCGGCCAGTACGACAAGCGCGGCCCGAAGGTCGAGCCAGGCGTGCCGGCCGTCCTGCCGCCGCTCAAGCCCGCGAATGGCCGACCGACGCGGCTCGACCTCGCCGATTGGGTGCTGGCCCCGGAGAACCCGCTGACGGCCCGCGTCGCGGTCAACCGCCTCTGGCAGCAGTTCTTCGGCACCGGGTTGGTGAAGACGAGCTACGACTTCGGTACGCAGGGCGAGCTGCCGTCGCACCCGGAGTTGCTCGACTGGCTGGCCATCGACTTCCGCGAAAGCGGCTGGGACGTGAAGCGGTTCGTGCGCAGTCTCGTGATGTCGGCGGCGTTCCGGCAGCAGTCGAAGGTGACGCCGGAGTTGTACCACAAGGACCGCGACAACCGACTGTACGCCCGCGGCCCGCGCTTCCGCCTCGACGCGGAGCAGATCCGCGACAACGCCCTGTTCGCCGGCGGCCTGCTGGACGAGACGATGGGCGGCCGCGGCGTGAACCCGTACCAGCCGCCGAACATCTGGGAGCCGGTC
>CAZNSL010001238.1:0-1869 GCA_964574975.1 uncultured Alcaligenaceae bacterium
CGGTCAGACCATCACGGTGACTGTCGGGGTATCGGGCCCGGCCGAGACGTGGCCGGTGGCCGACATCGACGAAATCGTGTTGGGCTCGTGGACGACGCCGCTTGTTTCGGGTCTGTCGGCAACGGCTTTCGACGCGCCGGCCGGCACTTTAACTGTGACCGGCGACAACTTCCTGCCCGGGGTTTCCGTACGGATCGGCGGTCAACCGGCTGCAGTCACGCGGGTCGATGCGCAACACTTGACGGTGACTGTGCCGCCGTCCGTTGCGTACGGTCGCCAGATGCTTGTCGTCGTCAACCCGGACGGGTTTGCCACGGCCGCGTCGGTTTCGATCCAGGTCGGGCGCGGCCTTGTGTATCTGCCGGGCGTGCTTCGGAACATGCCCGCCAATCAGTATCTATATCAGCCCTGAAGCCCGAACGACGGGCGTTCGGCAACTACTCTTGACGCCTACCATGAACAGCCGTTGCTACCGCATGTGCCATGTCAATGCCCTCCACCTCATCGCCGTCTGTGCGCTGCTGGCGACGTGGGTTGAACAACCCGCGCACGCGCAGGATGCTCCGCCCCATCCGCGCTATCCGCGCACGTTGGAGGAAGGTGAGCCGCCAATAGTGTCCGGCGCACTCACCGAAGCCCCAGCGGCGCCGCCGCCGCTCGAAAGTGCCCAGGGCGACGGCGGCCGCATCGCCTACCAGTCGTACCAGGACGGCAACTGGGAGGTCTACATCGGCGATTCGGCGGCCTATAGCCCGGGTCAGCGCCTGACCGCCGATCCGGCATCCGACATCGAGCCGGAGCTCAACGCGCAGATGACCCAGGTCGTCTTCACGTCTCGCCGCACCGGCAACTACGACATCTTCCGGATCAACAGCGACGGCGGCGGTCTGACTCAGCTGACAGCGCACTCAGCCACCGACTCGAGCCCGGCGTGGTCGCCGGATGGCCGCCGCATCGTCTTCCAAAGCAATCGCAACGGAAACTACGACATCTTCGTGATGAACGCCGACGGCGGCGGACAGACGCAATTGACCGCCAATGCCGACTACGACGGCGAGCCGGCCTGGTCGCCCGACGGCACGCAGATCGCGTTCATCTCCAAGCGCACGCCCGGCGACGTGGACTACTTCCTGTACGTCATGAACGCCGACGGCAGTGGTCAGCATCTGCTTTCGCCCGTGCCGAACAGCGGCCGCCCAGCCTGGTCCTGGGACGGTCAACGCATTCTGATCGATGGCCTGGTCAGCACCGGGTGGCAACGTCTGTTCGTGGTCGAAGCGAGCACCGGGTCGACCCAGCAACTCATCTCGGGCACGAACAATCCCAGCGCCGACATACTCTCGGGTTCCTGGGGCATCAACTCGCGCATCTTCTACACGTTCGTGGCATACGAGCAGGCCAACGGCCAATGGTACTGGCGGACCATGTCGATCTTGAGCGAGGACAGCGGATCCGCGTGGCCGGATACTGTTCGGTCGGATCGGATGGGGTTCCCGAGTTGGGCCAACCTCGACCGGCTTCCGCCGGTCACCTATGTCGCGCCTCCCCCGTCACCCTACTGGCGCGCGACTGCCCCGTTTCGCGTGCTGGCGTCCGTGATCGACGCCGGTGGTGCTGGCTTGGGGATGACCGAAGTCCAGACCCGGCAGCCCGGGCAGGATTGGCAGCATCGAGTCTATTGCGAGAACGTCGGCCCGACCACGGTGGCCTGTCCATTCAACCCAGCCACGAACGGGACCCTCGAATACCGCCTGCGCAGCCGTGACGCGTATGGGAACGTCGAAGCCTGGCCAGAGGATCCGGCGCGTTGGGGCCAGCTGAAGTCCTTTTTGCGGCTCAGCGTGGGCTCGGTGCGCGATTTGCGCGGAA
>CAZNSL010001239.1:0-1865 GCA_964574975.1 uncultured Alcaligenaceae bacterium
TGCTCGTGCTGATGCTGAGCCAGCCGCGCGTGTGGCTCGCGATGGCGCGCGACGGGCTCGTGCCGCAGAGCTTCTTCGGCGCGGTGCACGAGCGCTACCGCACGCCGTGGAAGTCGACGATCCTCACCGGCGTGATCGTCGCCGTGGCCGGCTCGCTGCTGCCGCTGCGCCTGCTCGCCGACCTGACCAACATCGGTACGCTGTTCGCGTTCGTCGTGGTGTGCGCGGCGGTGCTCATCATGCGCCGCACGCACCCCGAGGCGGAGCGTCCGTTCCGCGCGCCGTTCTCGCCGGTGACGCCCATCCTCGGCATCCTCATCTGCCTGCTGCTGATGTTCTCGCTGCCGCCGGAGAACTGGTGGCGACTCTTCGCCTGGCTCGCGATCGGGATGGTGATCTACTTCTCGTACGGCCGGCACCACAGCGTGCTGGCGAAGATGCGCGCCGCGGGCATCGAGCGGGATTAGAGTCGCGCCGACGAGGGCCGCTGGCGCTCCACGGGCGGCCCCGAACAATGTTCGCTCCCCGCGAACGCCTCCGAGGCAGCCCCAGACCGTGTTCCGCGGGTCGGGGCGACAGGAGGCGTCGATGCGAACCCCCGAGCCCTCTCGAACCGACTTTCCGGCCACGTTCGACCACCGCACCGGAGCGATGCCCGCGGCCGGTCGGGGCCGTCGCCGCGGCTGCGCCGCCCGCTGCCTCACGACCGCGCTCGCGACTGCCATGGCAATCACGACCGTGCTGCCGGCCCGCCCGGCCGCAGCGCAGAACCTGCTGCCCAACGGCCGCTTCGACTCCGACGTCGCGCCGTTCTCCAGCCCGAACCCGGACAGGCTCTTTCACGACGCCGTGGTCGACGTCGGCAGCCCGTCGAGCCCGGGTTCGCTCGAGCTGATCAACGACTTCGGGCCGGTCAACAACGTGCTCTCGGCCAACTACTGCCTGGCCCAGCCCGTCGCGGCGGGAGGCTACTACTTCGAGTACTGGGTGCGGTTCAGGCCGGGCGACTCCGCCAACGGCAGCGCGCAGGTACGCTTCTCGACCTATGCGAGCGCCGACTGCTCGGGGCCGACGACGGGGAACTTCTCCGGTGATTCCGTGGGGCCGGCCATCGGTCGTGGTCTCTGGGTGCGGCTCCGCGGTGGGGACATCACCCAGACGGGGGCCAACGTCCCGGCGGGCACCAACAGCATGCGCGTCTTCACCATCCTCGGCCGCACGACCGCCGGGGCCCTGGGCGCGAACTTCGACGCACTGTTCTTCGCGCCCGTCGGGAAGCCGCTCTGCAAGGGCCTGGTGCCGACCATCGCCGGCCGCGACATCGACGACTCGCTCTACGGTACGCCGGGTCCGGACGTGATCGTCGCGTTCGGTGGCGACGACACCATCTACGCAGGTGGCGGCAACGACGTCGTGTGTGCCGGCAAGGGCGACGACACCGTGTTCGGTGAAGGCGGTAACGACGACCTGTTCGGGCAGGGCGGTTCCGACGAGCTGTTCGGCGACGCCGGTGACGACGTGTTGAAGGGCGGTCCGGGCAAGGACTCGCTCGCCGGCGGCATCGACACGGACGTCTGCATCGGCGGCGGCGGTAGCGACGGTGCGTTGCCGTCCTGCGAGAAGATCCGGAAGGTTCCTTGACGCACCGACGCGTCCGCAGCGCGCTCAGCCCGGACGCAGCCGGCCCGTGAGGCGTCCCGCGACGCGCTCCGCGAAGCGCAGCGGACCGTAGACAGCCAGGCGGTCGAGCGCGTGCCGCACCGGTCCGCCCGGCAGCCGCACGTCCTCCGGTGCGGCCTGCGGTGCGCGGTGCGCGAGCAGCGGTGCGAGGGCGTCCACCCAGGCCGGCAGCAGCGCGGCGGGCG
>CAZNSL010001240.1:0-1861 GCA_964574975.1 uncultured Alcaligenaceae bacterium
CGAGGCCGACGTTGTTGCCGATGGCCTCCAACCGTTCGCGCCGTCCCACGCCCGACAGTCGGCCAGCGTCCACGAACAGGCGGGCCATGTCGGGACGGCGATTCTGGAACCGCTCCGCCGGCCGTGCTTGCGACCGCGGCGGAGCGGTTGCGGCCGGGATGTCGCCGCCATCGTCGGCGATCGGCCTTGCAATTAGCGCGACCGCCGCAGCGGCCACGGCTTCGGCCCCGAACTCGGCGATCGCGGGAGCGACCAGGGCCGCGGCTTCGGCAGTGCCGCCGGCCAGGATCGTCGTCCGCAGCGCATCGCGGGTGCGCTCGGCACGCTTGGCTTGTAGGTCGGCGACCGAGGGCACGCGGGCCGACTCGATCCGCTTGCCGGTGGCGCGCTCGGCCGCCCGCAGCAGGTGCAGCTCGCGCGGCTCGGCGATAGTGACGGCGACGCCGCCGCGACCCGCCCGGCCGACGCGACCGGTGCGGTGGACGTATGCCTCGGCCGTCTCCGGCACGCCGAAGTTGACGACGTGCGACAGCCGGCCGATGTCCAATCCGCGGGCGGCCACGTCGGTCGCCACCAGGACGCCGGTCGCCCCGTCGCGGAACTTGCCCATCGCGCGGTCGCGCTGGTCCTGCGTCATGCCGCCGTGCAGCGCCTCCGGCTTGAACCCACGCTGGGCCAACGCGTCGGCAATCAGTTCGGCCTCGCTGCGGGTGCGGCAGAAGACGAGAGCCGACGCCGGGGCCTCGTACTCCAGCACGCGGATGAGCGCGGCGACCTTGTGCTCGCGGCGCACCGCGTACGCGGCCTGCCGCACTTGCGGCCCCTCGCCGGCCTGGCGCGGCGCGGCGGCGACGGCGGCCCGCACCGGGTTGGTCAGGTGGCGGGCGGCGACCGCGGCGATCCGCGGCGGCATCGTGGCCGAGAACAGGGCCGTCTGCCGGTCGGGCGGCGTCGCGGACAGGATGGCGTCGAGGTCGTCGGCGAAGCCCATGTCGAGCATCTCGTCGGCCTCGTCGAGGACGACGCACGACACGTCGGTCAGGTTGAGCGTACCGCGGCGGACGTGGTCGAGCGCCCGACCCGGCGTGGCGACGACGACCGTGGCCCCGCGCTTCAGTGCCCGCACCTGATCGGCAAAACCCGCCCCGCCGTACACGGGTACGACGCGGACGCCGAGCGGCTTGCCGTAGCGACTGACGGCCGTGGCGACCTGGATGGCGAGTTCGCGCGTCGGCACCAGGATGAGGGCGGCGGTGCCGCGACGGTCGTCGCGGGCGGCGACGCGCTGGACGAGCGGCAGGGCGAACGCGGCCGTCTTGCCGGTGCCGGTGGCGGCGAGTCCGACGAGGTCGCGGCCGGCCAGCAGTGGCGGGATGGCGGCCCGCTGGATCGGCGTCGGTTCGCTGTAGTTGAGGGGATCGACGAGTCGGGCGTCGAGGCCGAGGATCGAGAAGCCGTTGGCCGTTTCGGCCGGGAGACAATCGAGCACGCGCAAAACCTTCCTCCCGCAGGGGTCGCCCGGGGATTCGACAGACACTCATGGCAAACGGGACGGTAGCCGCAAGACGTGCGAGCGTTCACCCCGGCCGACAAAACTGAGATGACAGTGTAGGGAATCGGTCCAGGGGACGGGGCGATTTCCCGCTGGTGGCGATCGACGCAGCCGCCGGCGATGCAACCGCCGAGGTGGTCGGACTGACCGCGAAAGCCGCGACGTGCGCCTACTCCAACGTTACGGTGACGCTACCGTTGCCGCTGTGGGCCGTCGATTCCGGGCCGTCGTCGCTCAGCACGATGGTCTTCGATTTGCGGTCGCCGGTCATTGACTTCGGCTTGCCGTTCACCGTCACCGAGCCAAGGC
>CAZNSL010001241.1:0-1860 GCA_964574975.1 uncultured Alcaligenaceae bacterium
CATGTCGGGAGCGTGGACGCCTTCGGTCGGGTTCTCGTAGTGGGCGCAGCCGGCGGCGTGGATGTGGTGGTCGCCGCTCCACCAGCCGCGAAGCGACGGGTCGATCCAGCGCTCGAGTTTCACGGTGAACGTCGTCGGCTTGCCGTCCACGACGAGCGTCTGCGTCTTCGGCAGGTACTCGGGGCCGCGGGTGCATTCGACGGCGTAGGTGCCCGACGGCAGCTTGAGCGCCTCGCCATCGGCTCGGTAGACCTGCGGGTGGAACGAGAAGTCCGGGGCGAGTCGCTTGGCCGGCGACGGGTAGACGTGGCCCTGCTTATCGCGGACGACGAACCCGGCCGTCGTCGGCTTGTCGTTCTCGTCGCGGACGTGCAGCGTCACGGCGAACGCCGGCTTGCAGTCGAAGACGAGGTCAGCCTCGTTGCGGTGGCCGATGTCCTGCGTGCCCTGACCGACGTTGAACGCGAACTTGGCCTCGCGCTTGCCGGCGTCGCGGCTGTACAGTTGTACGACGCGGTATTCGAGTTCCAGCCCGCCGAGCGTCTTCGCGAGCGGCTGGCCGGTGACGAGTTGCAGATCGAGCCAGCGGTTGCGCACGTCGTCGGCCGGCGAGTCGTGCAGCCGCTTCGCCTGCGGGCTGGCGGCCTTGAGTTCCGCGGTGACGCCGGCCTCATTGTGGACCTTGACGAGGAACGCCCGCCAGCCACCCTCGACGAGTTCCGGCCGAGCCGGCCCGGCCGCCACCTTGACGCGCGACTCCGGGTTGATGTGGACGTACAGCAGGCAGAGCGGGTCGAGCGCGTCCTGCACGGCCCGGGCGACGGCCGCATCGCCGTCGGCCTTCGCCGCGTTGGCGAGTTTGGCTTTAGTCGCGTCGGCCAGTGGGCTGCCGTAGTATTCGAGCGCCTCGGCCACACGGTGGACCTGGGCGAGTAGCGGCTGGGCAGCGACCTTCTCGACGGACGGCAACGCCGGTGTATGTCCGTGGGCACCCCCGGTAGCGAAACATACGGTCGCAATCCCAAGAAGCCAGCAGCGCAGTCGAGCCATATGTCACCCCCAAACGGGCGGATACCGGCAACGTAGTCCCGATACGCCTCTCGGAAAGACGAGAAGCGGTTTGGCGAATAGCCTTCCGAGAGTACCTAAGGAGCCACGACCATGAGTCACGCTGCCGTTCACGAGTTCGCCTTCCTCGTACCGAGCGGCGCTCTGCGGCGGCAACTCTTCGCTGGTGTCATCGCGGCCCTCGTCGCCGGTGGCCTCGCCATTGCCGGGCTGTTGACGGAACAACCTGCGGCTCAGGCTCCCGGCATCACGCCGTCTCACCTATTCGAGTCCGGCAGCACGCTGGCCCAACTCGTCGTTCTCTGGGTGTACATTGGAATCGCGCGCGAGGCGGGTAGCCTGGGGTTGAAGAAGAGCTGTCAGTGCCTCATCGGCCTCCTGTTGGTGAGCGAACTTTACATCCTCATGGTCACCCACGTCTTCAACCCGGTGTGGCAGCGGGTTCTCGGCGCAGTCGTCGGCGTCGGCCTATTGGCCGTGGTCGCGGCGATCGCGTGGCCGCTCGTCGTCGCCGGGAAGTCCAAGATGGGCGACGACGAACCCAGCCCCGTCCCGGAAGAATCGGCGAATCGCTCGACGGCAGCCAAGGTCCTCGCCGGCCTCGCCGTAGTAGCATACTTCCTCATCCGGTTGGCCGGTAAGTTCCTCGCAAGGAAAGCCGTCAAGGGCGTGGTCCAGTGGGAACTCGGCACGATCGAGGCGATCGAAGGGCTCGCCCTGCTGGTGCTCTTCGCCGGTTTGACACTGTGGTTCTTGGCGTCGAAAATCCGCCTGCGCCACCGGATCGGGACC
>CAZNSL010001242.1:0-1860 GCA_964574975.1 uncultured Alcaligenaceae bacterium
AACGGCCGCACGGTGCCGGTGCTCGGGGGCGGTCGCGTCACGGGCAAGGCGGGCGCCTACGACATCGCCGCGCTCAATATCGAAACCGCCCGCAGCGTCACCGCCGGCGTGGACCCGACCAACTTCACCGCCGTCCGCGTGCGCCGGGACATCCTTCGCCGCAGCAATGTCGGCGTCATCGCCACCGCCCGTAACCCGGCATCCGGCGGCAGCACCAGCCTGCTCGCTGGTGCCGATGCCAGCTTCCGGCTCTCGCAGAACAACACGCTGCTCGGCTACTACACCCGCACCGACAGGGTTGGCGCAGCCGGCCAGGCCGAGAGCTACCGGGCACGCTTCGACTACGCGGGCGACCGCTACGGCATCGGCGTCGAGCACCTGCTCGTGGGGGCGGGGTTCGCGCCGGAGGTGGGCTACGCCCGGCGTGAGGACTTCCGCAGGAACACCGGCACGGTCCGCTTCAGCCCGCGGCTGCGGCGCAGCCGGACGGTCAGGCAGCTGACCTGGCAGGGCACCTACACCTACGACACGGACGCGGACGTCACCGAGGTGCAGAACCGCTCGATCGACGGATCGTTCCGCGCCGAGTTCCACAGCGGTGACACCGCGACGCTCCAGTACGTGGGCGAGTACGAACTGCTGCCGGCGAACTTCCGCATCGCCCGCGGCGTCACCGTTCCGCAGGGGGGCTACGACAACCGGACGGTCACCGCGTCGTACTCGCTCGCCAACAACCGCGCCGTCGCAGGCCGGTTCACCGTGTCGACCGGCGCACTCTACGACGGCACGCGACGCGAGGCGTCGTACTCGGGACGCATCGCCGTGCGTCCGCAGTTCGCCCTCGAGCCAAGCCTCTCGCTCGCCTGGGTGAGGCTGCCCTACGGCGACTTCGATGCGCGCCTCATCGCGAATCGCTTCACGTACACGCCGACGACCCGGCTGTTCGTCAGCAGCCTCGTGCAGTTCAACGTCGACGCGAAGACGCTCTCATCGAGCATCCGCATGCGCTGGGAGTACCTCCCCGGCAGTGAGCTGTTCGTCGTCTACAGCGACGGCCGGGACACGGCGCGTCCGGGCACAGCACTCCAGAACCGCACGTTCGCGGTGAAGGCCACCCGGCTGTTGCGCTTCTGACCAGTTGAGCTGGGTTTTGGCCAACCCGGCACTAGAATGGCGACCTGCGCTGTCCATGGGTGCACCCGAGGTCGCCGCACGCTCAACTGCGCGGATCTCGAGCCGGGCTGGCCGCTATGCGACCGCGCTCGCGTTCGTAGGTGCGGCCACCCTCGCTCGCGGGGCGCTCCAGCCCATGCTCGGCGGACAGGCGCCGTTCGCCCTCTTCGCCATCGCCGTCATGGCCGCGGCGTGGACGGCCGGCTTCGACGGCGGCGTTCTGGCCACGCTGGTCAGCGCGACCGTGGCGAGCCTTCTCTACGTCGAGCCTCGCCTGTCCTTCCGCCTCGGCGCCTCGTCCGCGGGCCTGTTCCTGTTCGTCGCCCAGGGGCTCTTCATCGCCTGGCTGACGAGCCGCTGGCGCCTCACCGACCTGTTGCTTCGCGACGGACAGCAAGCGCTGCAGGCGCATGCGGCCGAACTCGAATTCCAGGGCACCCTGCTGCGCCAGGCCTACGACGCGATCTTCGTCCGCGACGAACACGCGCGCATCACCCTCTGGAACGGCGGAGCCGAACGCGTCTACGGCTGGTCGGCAGCCGAGGCGGTCGGCCGGAACGCGCACGACCTGCTTGGCACGCCCGCGGCCATCGTGGCCGAGTTTCGATCGGCACTCGCGCGAGGTCCGTGGTCCGGCCAGATTCACCACCGGCATCGCGACGGACGGACCGTCATCTCCGACAGCCG
>CAZNSL010001243.1:0-1859 GCA_964574975.1 uncultured Alcaligenaceae bacterium
CTCGTCCCAGCATGTCGAGGATCTTGTAGCGGCCCAGCGTCTCGATTTGCGGATGGTTCATTTCTTGAAGTCGATCTGCGCTTCGTAAATGCGGTCGGGCGCGCCAGGGTTGAAGCGCCAATTCTTGAGCGCGTTTCGCACCGATCGCTCGAACACCCGAGCCGGGCGCGACTCGATCACGTCGATGCTGGCTGGCGCGCCGTCGGCATCGATGCGTACGCGTACTCGCACGAAGCCGGCGTCCACCCCCGCGCGGATCGCCTCGGGCGGAAAGTCCGGCGTGTCTCCCGACACCTTGCGGACCGTCATCACCGGCGCGGGTTTTGGCGCCGGTTCGACCGGGACCTGGATCGGTGGCGCGGATGGCTGCGGCGTGGGTTGCGGTTGCGCCACGGGCGGGATGGTCGCGGTCGGCAGGGGAGCCGGGTCGATTCGCCGCGTGCTTTCTTTCGACGGCGACGACTTGGGCGTCGTCAAAGCGGTCGGTGGCGGCACGACGCGTTCCGGCGGCTTCTCGGTGGTAGGCGTCGACGCCGGTTTGCCTGGCGGGGATGCGCTGCCCGATGGAGTCACAGCCGGCTTGGCCGGCTCGCTTGCCGTCTTTCCGGCGCTCGGCGATTCCTTGGTGGCGGAAGACGCCGCGGCGATTTCGGGCTTGCGTGCGGGCGCGCTGGCGGCGGCCGGCGGCGGCGTCACCGTCGGGCCCTTTGTCGGCACGCCGGGCTCGGCCTTGACGGCTTTCTCCGGCGACACGGACGCCTTGGCTTCTGTGGACGGCTTCACCGGTGCGGGCACCGGAGGAGCTGCCCCGGGCATGGCGTCCTGCGCCTTGCCGTCCTTCGCGACGGACGGCGGCGTGGCATCGGGCGTTGCCGCCGGTTTGGCCGTCGATCCCGCGTCGGCGACGACGCCAGGCTCGGGGCTCGACTTCTTCTGCCAAACCTGGAACCCGAGGAACGCGGCCGAGATCGTCAACAAGACGGCGACAAACCCGACCTTGTACCGATCCTCCAGAAACGCGATCAGGCCGGACGATTCCGGCGGCGCTGCCGGCACTTCCCCGATCGGCACCTGCGGCCCGGTCGCGGTGATCGGGGCCATGCGCGGCTGCGTCGATGCGGGGCCCGCGTAGGCCGGATGCGAATCGGTGCGCGACTTCACGCGCGGCGTGCCGGGCCCGCCGCGCACCAGGGGCGCGACCGTCAGGGGGATCTGCCCGCCGCTGGTGGTCTTCTTACGCTCACGCGTACCGCGCTCGGCCGTGTCCAGGGCGAGGCGATTCTGGCCGGCGAGGTAAAGCTCATGGACCCGCCCATTGGGGTCGGTGCGCTGGCCGTCGCGCGTGAACAGCGACCCGTAATCGTCGGACAGGCGCGACACCATCTCATAGAACGAACGCGACACCAGCATCTGGCCCGGCAGCGCAAATCCCATGATCCGCTCGGCCACGCTGATGCCGTCGCCGACAATGTTGGCCCCGCCGGTGACGTTGGTGGCGATTTTGACCGGCCCGAGGTTGACGCCGACGCGGATGTGCCCGTTCGCCTTGTGCCGGCCGATGCCGATGGAATGGGACGTCAGGGCGTCCTCGATCGAATCACGCAGCTTGAGGCCGACGAAGAGGGCGTCCTCGGGGTCGCCCAGGAAGGTGATGGCCGCGCCGTCACCGGTGTCGAGCACGATGCGCGCGTCGGGCGGCACCGCGTCGATCGCCTCGGCGATCAAGGCGTTGCAGGTTTCCTTGAGCAGAATCTGTTCGGCGACGGACTTGCGCGAGTATTCGACGAGGTCGACGAAGACCACGCTGCAAATGAAGGTTCGCCCCGTCTGATCGACCATGCTCCCCCGCTCTGGCGCCG
>CAZNSL010001244.1:0-1858 GCA_964574975.1 uncultured Alcaligenaceae bacterium
GGGCCGCGTGCGACCAGCGACTACGGGTCAGCCGCTTGATCCCCCGGCTGAATCGGCTCTCGCCAGCGAACAGGAGGACATCGCCACTGTCGAGCGTCGGCCGCAGTTCGTCGAAGGCCGGCAGTAACGCGGCCATTGCAGGTTCGGTCATGGTCGTCTCACTCTCACCGGCCGCGGGTCAGTAGCCGGTCAGGTAGTTGAGGTAGCCTTCCATGCGGATCCCCATCTTCTGGATCGCCCCCAGCGGTCGGAGCGTCTGCGTGTAGATGACGCACGACCCGCCCGCACCGGCCGGGAGCAGCGCCACGTCCTCGTCGCGCAGCTTCAGCCGCACGGCGAATCGGCCGCGTGCCGCGCCTTGCGTCACTTCGGGCAGGTCGCCGGTCGGCGTCGTCTGGCCCTGGCCCGTCACCGGGATGACCGTCTCGACTTCGCCCTTGAAGACGCGGCCGGGGAACATCGCAAAAACGAGTTCGCACCGCTGGCCCGGTTCGACGTGGTGCAGCGGGTGCTGCGAATAACTCGCCGCCACCACGGCCGGCCGGGCCGTACTGATGAAGGCCATCACCGGTGCCGATGGCCCCACCGTCAGGCCGGGGCGGATCGCCAGATTCGTGACGAAGCCGTCGTCCGGAGCCGCGACCGTCGTGTTCTGCAGATTCAGCCGGGCGGCCGCCAACTGTTGCTTGGTCTGCGCCACCGACGTGAACTCGCCGCTGACCTTGGCTTCGAGCGCCAGTTGCGCCTTCTCCCGCGCCGCCATCGCCTGCCGCAGCGCCGCCTCGGTGTCGGCCAGTTTCGCCTTGGCGTTGAGGTAATGCTCCTCCGACACAGCTCCGGTTCGGCGCAAGCCTTCCGAACGGGTGAAGTCGCCCTTGGCGTTCTCGACGTTGGCCTCGGCCGACGTAACCGCGTCGCCGGCCGATTTGCGGTCGGCTTCCAGCTTCGGCAGGTCGAGATTGGCCGACACCAGGGCCGCCTCCAACCGCTTGACCTCGTACTCGTAGGGCCGGGCGTCGAGCCGGAACAGCACGTCGCCCTTCTTCACCGGCACGTTCGGCTGCACCGGCACCTCGACGACCTGAGCCGGGGCCGACAGGTACGACGAGATCGGGATGACGCTGCGGATCACCCGCACGTCGGACGAATGCGGGTGGGCGTAATTCGTGGCGAACAGCAGGCCGAACACGATGACGACGCCGCCCAGCGCGACGCCGATCTTGTTCGTCAGGTTGAACGGCAGCACCCGGAGCCGGAAGTACACCAGCCAGACGAAGGCCAGGTAGGTCATGGTGATGATGACGATCACGACTTCACCCCCGGTGGAACCGTGAACGCCCAAACGAATGCGATGGGCCAACCGACGACGAACAACAAGCCGATCCAGCCGAGGGCCGTAATGGCCGCCGTCTGTGGGTGGCCGCGCTTGCGGGCGATGTCGCCCGGCAGAGAGCCGAGTAGCACCAGGCCGATGACGACGGTGACCAGGATCGCGAGGAGGAAGATCAGGGCCACCGTGTCGAACAGGCCGTCGTAGCCGTCGAGCATCGTTCACCTCCAATCGGTCGCCGAGATGTTGGTTTGGGCAACGGGAGCTGAACCGAAAAGCGTCGCCGATGCCGAGAGATTACCCCGTCTACCGTCGCCCTTTCCCCAATGTCGCAGTTTCCCTGAAGGCCGATCTTAGCCATTCCGATGATTGCGTCAGCGTCACCCCGTTTAACGACCGTATGGACCGAGCACGATGCTTGGGCCGCTGGGTGGCTATCGTCGATTCGCGTTCAGGGAAGGACCACGTCATGGCCCCGACTCGTTTCCGCGCGCGCCTCTGGGCCGGGCTGGCCGCCGCACACCTGGC
>CAZNSL010001245.1:0-1856 GCA_964574975.1 uncultured Alcaligenaceae bacterium
CGCTCACGCGTCCGGCTCGGAAAACCCACAGAGCATCCGGAGCTGTCGCTCACGCTTCCGACTCGGAAAACCCACGGCCCCGAGCGATCTGGGCCGTCGCTTACGCTTCCGGCTCAGAAATGCAAACGGCTACCGCGCCGCCGGCTCCAGGACGCCAAGGATAATGCCCTCGGTGTCCTTAACGTATTCCAGCCGGCCGACGCCGGGGATCGGCAGCGGCACGTCCCACATCGCGATCACCGCCCGCTCGGGATCGTCGGCGCGAATCGCGATAGGCACGACCCACGCCATTGCGGCACCTCGGAAGTATGGTAAATGGTGAACGGAAAGATACGTTCGCGAGTTGCTTCGGCGTCGGCCCGGCGAATCGCGATTCGGCCGCTGGTCCGACAATTCGCCCCGCCGCGAATCCGGTTCGCCCCAACGGCGCGCAAACGTCGCGCCGGATGTGTATCCTCGTATTCGTCCCCGTGCGCGACGCCGCCGCAACTCTGATTTCGGGAGTCCCGATGACCGGCGAACCTGTGGCCGACATCCCGACCCTCTTGGCTAGCGCCCGCGGTGGCGACGCCGCGGCCCTCGGCCAGATGCTCGAGCGTTACCGCAACTACCTGCTGGCCCTGGCTCGCGTCCAGATTGGGCGGCGGTTGCAACGGAAAGTCGAAGAGGGCGACCTCGTCCAGGAGACGTTCCTGGAGGCGCACCGCGCCTTCCCGCGCTTCCGCGGCACGACCGAGGCCGAGTTGGCGTACTGGTTACGGCAGATTCTCGCCGCCCGGCTGGCGATGCTGCTGCGCCACTACTTCGGCACGGCTCAACGCAACCTCGACCTGGAGCGCGAACTGTCCGACGCGCTCGACGAGTCGTCGCAGACGCTCGGCTCGGCGTTCGTTTCCGACGGCACCTCGCCCAGCCAGGGGGCAGCCCGGCGCGAGCAGGCGGTCATCCTGGCCGACGCCCTCGCCCGGCTGCCGGACGACTACGCCCGCGTGCTGACCCTGCGGCACCTCGAGTCGTTGAGCTTCCCCGAGGTCGCCGAGCGCATGGGCCGCAGCGTCGACGCCGTGGAGAAGCTCTGGGCGCGGGCCTTGGTGAAGCTCCGCCGCGAGATGGCCCCGGAGGAGGAGCCGACGTGACCGAGATCGACGCCCCGGCCGACGACGCCCGCCTGGCCGCGGCGCTCCGGCAGTACCAGGCCGAGTTGGACGCCGGCCGCCGCCCCGACCGCGCCGCCCTGCTCGCCGAGTTCCCCGACCTGGCCGGCCCGCTCGTCGAGGCGATGGACGGCCTCGACTTCCTCTTCCGCGCTGCCGGCCCGAAGCTGCCGCCAACCCAGGTGCGCCAACTCGGTGACTTCCGGCTCATCCGCGAAGTTGGCCGCGGCGGCATGGGCGTCGTCTACGAGGCCGAGCAAGTGTCGCTCGGCCGCCGCGTCGCCCTCAAAGTACTTCCGACGGCCGCGGCCCTCGATGCCCGCCAGCGGCGGCGCTTCCTGCACGAAGCGCAGGCGGCCGCCCACTTGCACCACACGAACATCGTGCCGGTGTTTGCCGTCGGCTGCGATCGCGGCGTCGACTACTACGCCATGCAGTACATCGACGGGCCGACCCTCGCCGACGTCATCCAGGATCTGCGCGGCGAAGCCGGCGTCGCCCCCGAACCCGGCTCGACCGGCTCGTGGCCGGGTTCCGGTCGCGGCTCGGGTGCCATGCTTGCCGCTCTGGGCAAGCATGGCGAAGCGTCGAAGTCATGCTTGCCCAAAGCGGCAAGCATGGCACCCGGCTCTTCGACCAACGGCGATACCCGCGCCGCCCTGACGACGAGCATCCCGAAGCCCGGCCCCGGCTACTTCAAGG
>CAZNSL010001246.1:0-1853 GCA_964574975.1 uncultured Alcaligenaceae bacterium
CTTACTCCACGTCGGCCGGCTTGTCGTGCGAGTGGGCCTCGGCTTCGCGGGCGGTCTCGGCGGTTAGCTCGTGTCGCTCGGCCGCGTCGATGAGTTGCTTGGCTGCCGCGGCGTGGTCGGCTGCCACCTGGAGCTTCGCCGCCCCGAACGGGCTGGACAGGTGCAGCATGTCGCCCTCGGCCTCATCGGCGATGAACGCGGGGATGCCCTCAGACTCCAGCAGATTCTTCGCCATGTAGGCGAGGGCGGTGGTCGGGTAGGCGGCAATGGTGACGAGGTCCACGAGGATGTCCTCCGAGTCGGGCGAGCGGTCGCACCCCCATTGTATGAGGCCGGCCGCACCGCCGCG
Organism: uncultured Alcaligenaceae bacterium; assembly: GCA_964574975.1. Lineage (GTDB taxonomy): Bacteria > Planctomycetota > Planctomycetia > Gemmatales > Gemmataceae > JAXMAS01. The sequence goes on from CAZNSL010001246.1 coordinate 350, forward strand.
CGGCCCGTTTGGCTACCGTCGCCGCCGTCGGCCGTCGTCGCTGAAGCGGCTGTTCGTCGAGTCGATGGTCGAGTTGCTCAACGCACCGCTGGCCGAGGTCCACGTTGCCGGGCCGGGGTTGGCGCAGTTCCCGCCGTCCGGGCCGGTCCTTGTCGTCGCCAATCATCCAACGTATCTCGATCCGATTTGGATGATGAAGGTGCTGCCGCGCGAGGCGACGGGCATGATGATCGAGCGCTATTACGAGTTGCCGGTCGTCCATTGGGCGATGAACGCGATGCGAGTCATCCCGGTCGAATGGTCCGAATACCGCCGCACCGCTCCGGAACTCGACGAGGCGATCCGCCGACTGGACTGCGGCGAGGTGGTGCTGATGTTCCCCGAAGGGTGGGTCCGTCGCAAGGCGGAGGAGCCGCTCCGCAAGTTCGCGCAAGGGGCGTGGCGCATCCTGCGCGAGCGGCCGGCAACGCCCGTCGTGGCCGGCTGGATCGAGGGCGGTTGGGGCAGTTGGGCGTCGTTCGCCCGCGGCCCGTTCCGTGGCCTGCCGGACTGGCGGCGGCCGGTGCACATTGGCCTGGCCGCCCCGTGCACGCTCGATCCGAAGACGCTGGCGAATGCGCGGGCGACGCGCGAGGAGTTGATGCGCATGTGCCAGGCAGCGGCAGAATTTAGCCACAGATGAACGCAGATATACACGGATAGATACAAGATCAATGTCTTGTATCTATCCGTGTATATCTGCGTTCATCTGTGGCTAATTCATCACAGAATGCCTGGCGTGGCGACCTTGATGCCCTTCAGCGCCATCTTGAGCGCCTCCGGGTTCGGCGCGACTTCGATGGCCACTTCCTTCGCCACGTCGCCGCGCTCGACGAGTTGCCGCAGGTTCTCCGTGAAGTCGACCATGCCTTCGAGGAAGCCGATCTTGATCGCGTCGGCGATCTTCTTGTCCTCGCCCTTGATGATCAGTTCGCGGATCGTCGGATTGAGGATCATGATCTCGTTGGTCGGCACGCGGTGCTTGCCCGGCTTGATCGACGGCAGGAGCTTCTGCGCGACCACCGCCTTGAGGTTGAACGCCAAGGTCTGCCGGATCGCCTGGTGCATGTCGGCCGGGAACAGGTCGAGGATGCGGCCCAAAGTCGAGGCCGCCGACGAGGCGTGAATCGTCCCGAAGACGAGGTGCCCGGTCTCGGCCGCGTGAATGGCCGCCTCGAACGTCTCGCGGTCGCGCATTTCGCCGACCAGTCGATCACGTCGATGCCGACTTCGCGCTGATTGACGACCGACTTCTTGTCCTTGAACAAGAACTCGATCGGGTCCTCGATAGTGAGGATGTGCAGCGCCTCGCGCTCGTTGAGGTAGTCGAGCATCGACGCGATGGTGGTCGACTTGCCCGATCCGGTCACACCGGCCAGGATGATCATCCCCTGGTCGTACTTGCACAATTGCTCGATCGACGGCGGCAGGCCGAGGCCGGCGAAGGTCGGCACGGTCGCGTTGA
>CAZNSL010001247.1:0-1852 GCA_964574975.1 uncultured Alcaligenaceae bacterium
GGCGGGGGGGTGGCGCTGGCGGTCGGTGTGGCGGGGCTGGGCGTGGGGGCGGCGTTATTGGCGGCCGCGGAGCGGCGGGAGCGGGCGGAGCGGGTCGCCAAGGAGGCAGCGCTGGCGCACGCCGAGCAGGAGCGCGACCGGGCGCTGGCGGCGCGGGCGACAGCGCGGCAGGCGCTGGACGAGATGGTGTCGGGGGCGACGGGCGAATCGCTGACGACGCAGAAGGCGGTGTCGGCTGAGCAGGCGAAGTTCCTGCGCGAGGTGCTGAAGTACTACGAGCAGTTCGCCGCGGAGCCGGGCGAGGACCGGCTGGGCCGCGTGCGACTGGCAAAGGCACACGCGCGGCTGGGAGCGATCCGCTACCGCCTTGGCCAGCGCGAGGACGGCGCGGCGGTGCTGCGGCGAGCGGCAGAGTTGTACGCGGGCCTGGCGGCCGAGTTCCCTGCCGTGCCCGACTACCGCCGCGACCTGGCCCACACCCGCCACGGCCTGGGCGTGCTACTGGTGGGCCTGGGGCGGCGGGCGGAGGCGGAGACAGCTTTCCGCGCCGCAGCCGGGGCGTACGAGCGCCTGGCGACCGAATCCCCAGAGATGCCCGGCGACCGCCGCGAGGCAGCCCGCAGCCACACTAACCTGGGCATGGTCCTCGCCGGACTCAGCCGGACGGCGGAAGCGGAGGCGGCGTTTCGCGCGGCCCTGGCCGTGCAAGAGCGGCTCGCAGCCGAGTTCCCCGCCGTGGCCGACTATCGCGCGGAGTTGGCCTTCACCCACCAAGGCCTGGGCGTGCTGTTCGACAGCCTCGGTCGGCGAGCGGAGGCGGAGGCCGCGCACGGAGCCGCTCTGGTGGTGCGCGAACGGCTGGCGGCCGAGTTCCCGGCCGTGCCGGACTACCGCGTGGACCTGGCCCGGAGCCACCAGGGCCTGGGCGTGCTGTTCGCCGGCCTCGGCCGGGCGGCGGAAGCGGAGGCGGCGTTTCGCGCGTCCCTGGCGGTGCGCGAGCGGCTGGCGGCGGACTACCCGGCCGTGCCCGACTACCGCGCCGAGTTGGCTCGCAGCCACAACAACCTCGGCCTGCTGTTCGCCAGTTTGGGTCGGACTGCGGAGGCGGAGGCGGCGTACCGGGCGGCCGTGGCGGTGCAGGGCAAGTTGGCCGACGACTTCCCGGCGGTGCCCGATTACCGCCGCGAGTTGGCGCGTAGCCAGAGCAACCTGGGCGCACTGCTCGCCGGCCTGGGACGACAGGCGGACGCGGAGGCCGCGATCGCAGCTGCCCTGGCGGTGCGCGAGCGACTGGCGACTGAGTTCCCGACCGTACCGGACTATCGCCGCGACCTGGCCGCCAGCCACAACAACCGGGGCGCGCTGCTGGCGCGACTTGGCAAGCGGGCGGAGGCGGAGGCGGCGTACCGGGCCGCGCTGGCGGTGCAGGAGCGGCTGGCGGCGGACTACCCGGCCGTGCCCGATTGCCGGGGCGAATTGGCGCAGACCCACACCAACCTGGGCCTGTTGCTCGCGAGCCACGGCAAGGACGTGGAGGCGGAGGCGGCGTACCGGGCCGCTCTGTCCTTGAACGACACGCTCGCATCGGACCACCCGGACGTGCCGAGGTATCGCGAGAATCGGAACGGCACGGCGCTCGCCCTGAGTCTGCTGTTGGTCAACGGAGGTAGATGGACGGAGGCCGTGGCGACGGTCGACCGCGTCGCAGCCGGCCCGGCTCCATCGGCCGACAGGTTGTACGACTGCGCCTGCGTCTGCGCCGTGGCGTCCGCCGCGGCGAACAACCCCGCCGCGGCCGCCCACGCGGCCCGCGCCGTCGAGCTGCTGCGGCGGGCCATCGCCGCCGGCTACC
>CAZNSL010001248.1:0-1850 GCA_964574975.1 uncultured Alcaligenaceae bacterium
ATTTCAGATTCCAACGGCCCCCTCACCCCCGGCCCCTCGCCCGCAAAGCCGGGAGAGGGGAGACTAGATGAGGGCGCGAGCGCCGCGTACTCGTCGAGCGAATCGAGGATGCGGCCCAAGAGCGTCAGCGCCTTCGGCAGTTCGACTTCGAGGACGCCGCCCAATGCGCGGGCCGGGGCCTCGTACTCCTCGACTGCCCGGCGCAGCATCGGCTCCCAACGCCGCGTCGTCTCGATCTTCTCCTCGGCCTCCTCCAGCCGGGCCTGGGCGCGACGTAGCGCCTTCTTCTCCTGCGTCGTGTCCGGCGGTCGCTCGCCCGGCAGGTAAATCTCCTTGCGCACGAGGGCCGCCTTGGCCTCGACGACCTCGTCGTAGCGATCGCGGGCCGCCTTCTGCCAATAGGCGCGGCGCTCGGCCAGCCAGTCGAACGCCCGCTGGATTTCGAGAGCGGCGGCCACGAGCGCGTCTTGCCCCTCCTCGCGGAACGTAGCGAGGGACGCGCGGAAGTCGCGGATCAGATCGAACGAGGTGACGCGAGCCGGGGGTCGCATCGAAACGCCCTCCTAGCGCTGTTGCAGGTACTCTTCGACGCGGTCGGCCTTGCGGAGCAGGAACGGGATGTGGACCTCGCCGGCGGCGAGGAACTTGTCCACGACGCGGAGCGTCTCCTCGAACTCGGCGGTGAACTTGGCGTGTTCCTGGTCGCGCCAACTGTCGCCGAGCGCGTTCATCTGGCCGTGCAGCACGGTCATGGCGTGGTGCAGCTCGGCGTTGAACTTCTTGAGACTGTGGGCGAAGCGGCGCAGTTCGGCGGGATCGACGATGGCTTGCGGCACGGCAGAACGCCTCCGGCGTGTCCGGGTGAGGGGCAAGGGCCGCCCCGCGGCACGCGATGCGGGGGGCCGAGGCGATGGGCGCGATGGTGTTGCTGTGATTGTGACAGGCAAAGTGGTCGGGAGCAAGGGTCTGGCGGGGGCGACCTGGAGACATCATCGCTCCGAACCGCCGTCGCGGTCGAACGCCGTTCGGCATATCATGATCGATGTCCCCCTGGGAGGCGTTGAATGAGTGCCGTCGTGCCAGCTCCGCTCGACATGGTCGAGGCGGTCGCCGACTTGCGGCTGCCGGCGAAGTCGGACCGCCGCCTGCAAGAGTTGATGGACCGGAACACCGACGGCGAATTGTCGGCAGGCGAGCGCGACGAGTTGGAGTCGCTGGTCGAGTTGAGCGAACGGATCGCGCTGGTGCGCGCGAAGGCGCTATCGGTCCTCGGGCGGCGGCCAGCGTGAGCTCGTGGGGTGAAACCGCCGGACGTGTCGAGGAGCGTGCCGGCGGCCGGTGCGAGTACTGCCGCATGCATCAGTCGCTGCAAGGGGCGACGTTTCACGTCGAACACGTCCGGCCGCGGTCGAAAGGCGGCGCGTCCGACCTGGCCAACCTGGCGTGGTCGTGTCCGGGCTGCAACTTGTACAAGTCGAGTCGAACGACCGCTGTCGATCCGGCGACGGGAACGCCGGTCTCGCTATTCGACCCGCGCACCGACGTGTGGGCCGACCACTTTGCGTTTTCCGATGTGACCGTTGTCGGACTCACGCCGAAAGGGAGGGCGACGGCCCTAGCATTGCACTTCAACGACGAACGCCGCCAACGTATTCGTGAGGCTGAGCGGCTGTTCGGCCTGTTTCCGCCATAAGCCTCGACATCCGCGGCCGGCACCTGCACGGAGCCAGAATGACGGCGGGCGGGGCGATGGCCGCCCCGCCCGCCGCATGGGCCGCGGCGCCGGGCCCGGGACCGAAGCGCCCAAGCGACGGCGGAACGGTGCGAAGTCGGCGGCGGTGGTGGGGGTG
>CAZNSL010001249.1:0-1847 GCA_964574975.1 uncultured Alcaligenaceae bacterium
CCTTCGCCAGTTCTTCGAGCATTCTAGCGCTCCTCTGAGTGCGGCACGGGTGCCGGTTGGGTGTGTCTGAGTGCTTCGAGGTCGCGGAGCGCGTCGGCGGTCCACTCCCACCCGTGCGGCAGCGGTGCCGGGTGCGGCCGGTCGCCGGTGAGCGGGCAGTAGTAGACTTCGCTCACGTCGCCCCCATCATCGCTTGCGCAAGGTCTTGGAGTGCCTCTTCGCGGGTCGCGTAGCACCGCCCACCGAGTTCGAGCATCAGCGTTCCGGCGGCTGAGCGCCGGAACGTGGCGTGCGGAATCACGCCTAGTCCCATGCCCTCGTTGAAACGGTCGGTGTGCCACCACCAAGCGCCGAATCCGTCGTCGTAAGGTTCGTACCCGTTCACGTTTCCCCCTGTGCGTCGAGCCATTCGAGCGCCGCGAGTACCACGGCCGGGCCGAGTGCGGCGGTTGCCAGTTCGGGCGTGGCGTACAGTTGGTAACAGTGGCCCCACACGGCCGGCGTTACGTCCGCGCTGCGCCACATATACACACCCGTCACCGTTCGGGTCGGTTCCACGTCCCCCGGCACCACCCCCGCGACGTGGTGCGCGCGGAGCAGGGCGCACAGCCACGGCGTCGGTCGCCACCACCAACACATGCCGCCCTCATCCGCTCGCTCCCACACCTGCCGCATCTGCGCGACCTGCACCACCGGGAAGCCCCGCTCCCACCGGCACGGCTGCCGCCCGGTGCCCGAGCAGTTGGTGCAGGTAATCTTGTCGTCTTCCACGACCTCGCCGTCCGTGTAGAACTGCCCGCCGGAAATCAGTTTCAGCCCCCCGCACGCCACGCACGCCGGTTCCCACCGCTCGCGGTTGGCGTCGAGCAGAACGCCCGAGCGCAGAACGGGGCAATCGGGGCGGTTGTGGTGGTAGCCGTCTGCCGGGTCGTAACCACAACCGCGGCACGCTGTCGAGAGTTTCACGACGGGCAACCGTTCCCATTCACACTGCGCCCGAATCAGTTCCGCCCGCTCCGGGTCTGATTCCTGCACCTCGTCGGCGTACATCAGGCGCGGCGTGTCTTCGTCCGGGTTCGCCAGTACCGCCCGCCACAGCGATTCGAGGTCGCTCACGTTCCGGCCCCCTTGATTCGCAGCCCCTTGCGCGCGAGCCACTTCGCCGCGGCGCTCTTGCCCGCCATGCTCACGGCCGCGGTGTTCTCGGTCGCGCGAATCCAGCCCCGCCGCGTCAGTTCGTCCCACTGCGCGAACGTGACCGTATACGCCTTGCCGCCGACGCGCGCTTGGTAGTGGTCGCTATCGGGGTGCCAGCACAGTTCGTCGGCCTCGGCGATGACCGCGAGGGCGAGCATGAGTTCGTCGCGCCCGCTCATGCCGCGCCCCCTTCGAGTTCGATGCGCACCCCGTATTCGCCGCCGGGTTCTTGGGACCACGCAATCGCCAGCCGCTCCTCGTCGCCGTCGTCGCAGCGCAACCATTTGCAGGTGGCGTCCAAAGTCCCTTTGAACGCGGCCGCTAAATTGTCCCGATCCAACTTGCGCCCGCCGAGCCGCACGAGCCGCACGGACAGTTTCGGCGACGCGCGCAAGGCGGTCGCGGTATCGGTGCCGAGCGTCGAGAGCGCGAGCGCGACGGCGGCTTTCTCCGCGTTCACCCGCCGCGACCGCGCGCTCCAATGCTCTTTGACGTTCAGCGATTGCACCCGCAGCCCCGGCACCGTCACCACCGCGCGCACGCTCATGCTCGCTCCCTTTCGCCCGCGAGTTCCGGCCACCCCCACCGCGCGAAGCACGGGCGGCAGTAGGTTTCCGCGCCCCCCTCGTCGGGCGAGCGCGGCCGACACG
>CAZNSL010001250.1:0-1847 GCA_964574975.1 uncultured Alcaligenaceae bacterium
ACGGCGTGTACTTGTACTCGATCTTCGTGAAGTTGATCGAGATCGACTCGCTCGGACGGTCGCCGCCCGAGGACACCGAGTAGCCGGAGATCATCGCGTTGGTCAGCGTGCACTCCAGGTACGTGTTGAGCTGGTCGCTGCCGGTCTCCACCAGGTCGATCTGCGCCGTGCATGCCTTGCCGATGCACGCCTCCTGGAACAACAACGGCGACGTCGAGTCCATCATCTTGGTGACCACCACCTCGCTGATGTTGGGAGCCGAGGCCTCGCGCTTCGAGCTGGTGCCCACCGGCGTCGAGATGCCGCGGCCGACGCCGAACTGAACGGAGCCGACCTCGATCCAGCCCTTGCTGCCCTCGTGCCCCTTGGCCTTCGACTCGCCGACCGGGACCGCTGCGTACTTCAGGTAAGCCGCCATCGTCGTCTCTCCTACGGGTTGGTGTTGTCTGCCGTTACTCCAAGGATGACCGTCTGAAGATTCTCGCCCCCCGCGCCCGCCGGGAATTCCGAAGCGCCAGGGCGGTCAAACAGCGAAGTCTTCGTCCTTGGGAACCACGATCCGGCCGTTGTTGATGGCGCGCAGTGCGTCCAACTCGCCTTTGAGGTAGTTGCGGTCGGCGATCGTGGCCCGTGGCCAGCCGTCGAGCGGCGTCCACTGGGTGTCCGGGATCTCGAACGTGTAGTAGTTCGCCTCGCCGCCGCCGCCTTGCTTACGGATGTTGACGTAGGCGAGCAGTTCGTCGGTGCCGATCTTCGGGAAGAGCTTCTCGCCCGGCCGCCACAGGGCCGTCTTATCGAGGTGGCGCTGATCGATCTGCCACTTCTCCGTGTCGAAGCCGAGGGTCTTCGGCTTCGGCTTCGCTGCGAAGAGGACGCCGTGGCAGACCATCTCCGGCGTCGGGAACTTGCCTGCGCCGCGCATGTTGCGGCTCAGGCAGATAGCCGTCTCGCCGACCGCGTCCTTGTTGCACAGGAACAGGCCCATATCGCCGTAGTTGTTAACGGCCCGGTCCATGATCGTCCGGGTGATGTGCTGGCCCAGCCCTTCGGCGATGGCGAGGCTCTTGTACAGCGGCTCGAACCCCTTGGACTTGATCCGGTTGAGGTCGCGCAACTGCTCGCAGCGGAACCCGATGCCGTGGTCCTTCAACGCCTTGGTCTTGCCGACCTGACCGGAAGTCATGAGCGACTGGTTGGCGACGACGGTATCCGGCTCGTACATGTCGGCCATGGGCTTGTCCGGCTTCGCCCACATCACCGTGGCGTTGAAGAATGTGTCGATGATCGCGTACTGGCTAACCTTGTCTGCCATTACGAAGTCCCGGATGAGGACCTTCGCGACCTTGCCGTTCGGCCCCATCAAGCCGGCCTTCATACCGCTCTGGTCCTTGGCGATCAGGTTGGTCAGCGCATAGTCGAACGCCTTGGCGATCTTGTCGTCCAGTGCCTCGAACAGGTAGCGCTCGAACGTGCGGTCGGTCTTGTCCTTGTACATCGAGACTTGTTCGCCGCTCGGCTTCAGGTAGCGACCGAGCGTCTGTTCGTTGCGGAGTCGCGCCTTTTCGCGCGTGGCGGCAAGCCCCGTGATGCCCTGCGCGGGCTGGGGGAAGTTGCCGGGCATGGTCGGGTACGCCGGGGCCTCGCAAATGTGCGTGCCCGGGCCGGTGAAGCGGTTGCAGATAGCACAACTGTTGACGCTGGCGAAGCCCGGCGTCGCGTTGAGAAGCACTGGCATGAGGTGAAACTCCCGGATCTGGTGCGCACCGGGCGAACGATACGACGAATTCCGCCCCGGACATCGACATCCGGGGCGCGAATGCCTCTCTCCTTCAGAACAGCGGCCACCC
>CAZNSL010001251.1:0-1845 GCA_964574975.1 uncultured Alcaligenaceae bacterium
CACGCTCCCGGCTCGCCGACTTCAGACGCTAGAAACCAACTCCGGTCGCTAACGCTCCCGGCTCGCCGACTTCAGACGCTTCGCCACCACCGCTTCCGCCCCGCCGGCGACGACCAACTCCTGCGCCGTCGGCGACAGGGCTGCGAACGGGAACTTGCGGCCGTCGAAGGTCAAGACGCCCTGCGTGTAGTCGATGGTCGCGTCGCCGACGAGCGCCGACTTCGGTCCCTTGGGCTTAGAGCGCAGGTATTCGACTAGTTCGGGGCACTCGAAGACGACGAAGCCGTTGTTGAAGGCGTTGCGTTTGTACGTCTCGCTGAAGCTCGCCGCGACGACGCACGGGATGCCGAAGAACTTCAGCGCCGTCGCCGCCTGCTCCCGCGAGGAGCCGGTACCGAAGTTGTAGCCGCCAACCACCACGTCGCCGGGCTTCGCCTGGGCGCGGAAGTCGGGGTCGTAGTTCTCGAAGATGACGGCCGCCATTTGCTCGGGCGTCATCGCGTCGTTGTAGGTGTGCTTGCCGGCGTAGATGCCGTCGGTGTTCAGGTTGTCGCGGTCGAGGAACCACAGGCGGCCCGTGACGGACGACGGGAAACCGTCGATGACCGTGGCTCGCCCCTCGCTGGCGCTTCGGGCTGGCGGCTTCTGGAAGGAGCCGCGCGGCTTGGCGTCCGCGAACTTCGTCGGCGAACACAGGTAGCCGGCGAGCGCACTGGCGGCGACCACCGCGGGGGAGCCGAGGTAGACGAGGCCGTTGCGGTCGCCCATGCGGCCCTCGAAGTTGCGGTTGGTCGCGCTGATGCCGACCTCGCCGGCCTTGATGGTGCCGCGGCCCAGGCCGATGCAGGTGCCGCAGCCGGCCGGCAGCGGCGTTGCGCCAGCGTCCACGAGCGCTTGCCAGTGGCCGTTCTGCTCCGCGTCCGCCTGTACCTCGGCACTGGCCGCGGCCAGGTAGAACTCAACGCCACCGGCGATCTTCTGGCCGCGCACGACCGCCGCCGCCTCGGCCAAATCCTCCGAGCGGGCGTTGACGCACGACATGAGCCACGCCTTGTCGATCTTAACGTGCTTCGGCTCGATCTCGGCGAGGCTGGCCATCGTCTTCACGTCGTTCGGCCCGCAGACGTGCGGGATCACCGTGTCGAGATCGAGCGTCAGTTCGGCCGCGTAAGTTGCATCGGCGTCGGGTGCCAACGCGGAGCGCTCGGCCCACCAGCGGTCCACGTCGGCGCGGGTGTAGGTGCCGAGCGTGTCGGGCCGGCGCGTGCCCGGCCGGTGGCCCTTGGCGAAGTAATCGGCCCGCGAAGCGAGGTAGTCGCGCGTCACCTCGTCGAACGGGAACAGGCCGACGAGGGCACCCCACTCGGTCGTCATGTTCGCAATTGTCATGCGCTGTTCGATCGACAGGCTGCCGACGCCGGGGCCGGTGAACTCGACGGCGTGGTTTAGCACCTCGTCCTGGTTGAACAGCCCGCAGAGCGTGACGATCACGTCCTTGCCGGTGACGCCGGGGCGCAGTTTGCCGGTGAGCGTTAGCCGGGCGACGGGCGGCACCTGCCACCAGGTCACGCCGGTGGCCCACAGGCTGGCCGCATCGGTGCGGACGACCGGCGTGCCGAGGCAGCACATCGCCCCGTACAGGTTCGAGTGCGAGTCGGAGCCGACGACCATCGAGCCGGGCACGACGTAGCCTTGCTCGACCATGATCTGGTGGGCGATGCCGGTGCCTTCGGGGTAGAAGTCGATGCCGTGCTGCCGGGCGAACGCCGCGATCTTGGCGTACTTGGCGAGGTTCTCCGGAGTGACGTTCTGGATGTCGTGGTCGATGGCGAAGACGGGCTGCCG
>CAZNSL010001252.1:0-1844 GCA_964574975.1 uncultured Alcaligenaceae bacterium
GGAACTCGTTCCCGTCGCTCGCGCTCCGGGCTGGCGATGTTTGCTCGTCACTACGATTGGGGTTCACTCGATCCGCCGGATCGGCGCGTCCGGGTCGGCCTTCGCCGCAACCGGGCGCAATGCGAACGGGCCGCTCGAGATTGGCGGGATCGACCAGACGCCGAGGATCGTCCCTTCGCCGTCGTGCCGGCCTTCATAGTACACCGTGTGTTTGCCGACGTATTGCTTGACGAAACACACGTCGCCGTTGGCCGCGTACTGGCCGCGCACTGTGAACCGGCCGATCAGGTCCACGCCGCCCCCGGTGACTTTGCCGCTGGCAAAGTCGAGTGCGAACTCGGCCATCGGTTGCCGGCCGTAGTGCACCTGCTCCCACCATCCGTCCCAGCGACCCGATGGGTACACGTCACTTCCCCGCCTTCGCCTTGTGCAACCGCTCCGTCTTCCACCGCAGGAAGGCGTGGATGAACGGGTCGAGTTCGCCGTCGAGGACCAGCCCCACCTGCGGCGTCTCGTGGCCGGTGCGCAGGTCCTTGGCGATCGTGTAAGGCTGCAAGACGTAGTTGCGCGTCTGCGAGCCGAACGATACTTCACCCTTGGCGTTGTACTCCTTGGCCACATCGGCCAGCCGCTTCTGCATCTCGACCTTGTAGAGCTTGGCCTTCAAGAGCGCGAGCGCGTTGTCGTCGTTCTTGAACTGGCTGCGCTCGCTGCGACTCTCGGCCGCAATGCCGCTCGGCTTGTGGATGTAGCGCACGCCCGACTCGGTCTTGTTCTGATGCTGTCCACCGGGGCCACCAGAGCGGAACGTCTGCCGCTCCAAGTCGCAGTCGCGCACCTCGATGTGGATCGAATCGTCCAACTCCGGCGTCACCTCGACGGCGACAAAACTCGTCTGCCGCGTGTCGCCGGAGCCGAACGGACTGATCCGCACGAGGCGATGGACACCCTCCTCGCCCTGCAGGTAGCCGTAGGCGTAGTCGCCGACGATTTTGACCGTAGCGTTGGCGATGCCGGCCTCCTCGTTACGCAATTCGTCCTGAAGCTCGAGCTTGAAGCCGTGGCCTTCGGCCCAGCGGGCGTACATGCGCAGGAGCATCTCGGCGAAGTCGCAGGCGTCGGTTCCGCCGGCCCCGGCCTGGACGCGCAGGAAGGCGTTGGCCGCATCCTGCGGACCGGAGAGCATCGCCTTCAGCTCGAAGTCCTCGAAGCGGGCCTCGGCCTTCGGCAACTCGCCTTCGAGTTCCGCCTCCAGGCCGGCGTCCTCAGCAGCGAGTTCGCCGAGTGCGCCGATGTCGCCGACGGCCGACTCCAACTCCTCGAACGGTTTCAGGAGCGCGTTGAGCGTCTTGAGCTTGGTGATGGTCTCCTTGGCCTTGTCCTGGTTGTCCCAGAACGTCGGCTCGCCCATCTTGTCGTTGAACTGCGCGCGCTGGGTTTGCTTGCCGGGCACGTCAAAGGGAGTCCCGGAGCTGGGTGAGGCGGGCGGTCAGGTCATCGACGCGGCGGCGCAGGTCGGCGTTCATGGTTACTCCTCGGCACCCGGCTGGAAAGCCGGGCGTACCTACACACAATACACGCTAAACGAGGGACGGACAATTCGCACCGCACGGGGGGTTCACGCGATGGCAGCGCTCGACGGCAAGACGGCCCTGATCACCGGCGGCGGCAGCGGCATTGGACTGGCCTGCGCGCGGGCGTTCCTCGACGCCGGGGCACGCGTTGCCATCGCAGGCCGCGACGCGGCCAAGCTCCAGGCGGCCGCCGACTCGCTGGCCGCCGGAGACCGCGTACTGGTGCGGCCGTGCGACGTGACCGACAAGACCCAGGTGGCGGCGCTCGTC
>CAZNSL010001253.1:0-1841 GCA_964574975.1 uncultured Alcaligenaceae bacterium
ACCGAAACAACTACCGGCACGCCTTGAGGAACGCGACCAGGTCCGCCAGTTCCTGCGGCGTCAACTGCTGGTCGAGACCCGCCGGCATCAGCGACACCACGCCGGGCTCGATCGTGGCCACGTCCTTACGCTCGATGCGCTCCTCCTTGTCCGCCGCCGTGGCGACGATCACCGCGTCGTCGGCATCTCGCTTCAGGATGCCATTGACGCTCTTGCCGGCGAGGGTCGTCACCGTCACCGGCTCGTAGCCGCGCACGAAGCTGGCGCTCGGGAATACGATCGCTTCGAGCAGATCGCGCTCGGTGCGAGTCGCGCCGACCTTGGTCAAATCCGGGCCGAGCGAGCCACCGACGTAGCCGACCGAGTGGCACGTCGCACAGACGGCCTTCGTACCGGCGAAGATCGCCTGCCCCCGGCGCACGTCGCCGCCCTTGACGTTGGCGAAGAGCGTGTCGAGTTTCTGCCGCTGTTGCGCGGTGTCGGCGTCGATGGCCGCGTACAGCGCCGTGGCAGCTTCGTGCGTCCGCGGCCCGAAGTGGTCGAGCCGTGGCTTGAGCGTGTCGGCGCGGAGCGAGGCACGCAGGCCCGGCGTTTGCAACGACTCGACGAGCGCCAGGCCCACGGCCTCGTCGGTTGCTTTGGCATAGGCCGGCCAGAGTCGTTCGAGTTCGATCGGCCCGACGGCGGCGATGGCCGTCGCCAGACGCTTGAGTTCGGCGTTCGACAACTTGGCGCGGGCGAGCGCGTCGGCCGCCGCCAGGCGGCGCGCGAGCGGCACGGCCGAGTCGAACTGTCCGATGAGGTAGCCGACCGCGTCGGTATCGAGTGCCGGCAACAGGGCGAGCGCCTGTACGCGCACGTCGTCTTTTAGCGACGCATCGCGAGCTAGTTTGGTGAGTGCGTCGGTCAGCTTCGGCGAGTCCAGCCCGCGGGCGGCGTCGAGGGCGAGAGGCCGATCGGTCGGGTTCGCGAGGCACGTTGCGACGGCGTCGGCCCACGATCGCGGCGGTGCCTTGAGCTTCGCGCCGGCCATCGCACGCAGGCCGAGTTGCCGCGTCCCCGAAGCGGACTTCGCGTCCACCATGCCAGCAAGCATGTCGCGGACCGGCTCGCGGCCGATGAAGTGCAGGATGAAATCGACATCGTCGCATTGCCGCAGGGCCGGTAGCAGTGCGTCGGCCCAGTCCGGGTGCTGGCCGGCGACCCACTTGGCGGCGGCGCGCAAGTGGGCATCGCTGGACGACAGCGCGCGGACCACCGAATCGGCCGAGGGTGTGCCGGCCAGGAGCGCCGCCCGGCGGACGTTGGGCGACGAGTGCGTCAGCAGCCGGGCCGTCGCGCTGGCGTCGCCGATTTCGATGAGCGCGTACGTCAGCGAATGCGTCGCCGTCGGGTCCGTTTCGCGCTCCAGTGCCGCCACGAGGGCCGGCCCCGGCGTCTTGGCGAGCCGACCGTACGCCTCGGCGGCCGCGCGACGCACGGCCGCGTCCGAATCCGCGAACAGCGGTTCGACGAGGTCCGCCGACGCCTCACGCCGCACGCTGAGGACATGCAGGGCCGCCTGCCGCACGACGGCGGAGGCGTCGCGCAAGCCCGCCGCCGCGCCGCCCTTCCAGACGGACGCGAGCCGCCGGTCGAGGTCCGTGGGCGTGGCGGCCGGCACCGGCGACGTGCGACGAACGCGCAGGATCGCCCCGTGAACTTCGGGCTTGTGGAACACGGAGGTCGGGCAGCACAGCTTGTACCAGCCGCCGGTGTCCACGACGAGCAGCGACCCGTCAGCTTCCTCCTTCACGTCGGTCGGGTGGAAGTCGAGGTCGTCGCAGGTCAGGAAGTCGTGG
>CAZNSL010001254.1:0-1840 GCA_964574975.1 uncultured Alcaligenaceae bacterium
GAGCCCGCGTCCCGCGCACCCGGCCGACGAGGTGATGGTGCACGACCACGCGCCGCGGCACGGCGGCGTGGTCGGCATGGCGGGCACGCGCCACGTCGAGATCGTGCTCGCGCGCGGTACGGTGCGCGTCTACCTGTCCGATCTGCACCGCACGGCGCTTGCGCTCGACGGCGTCTCGGGCACCGTCACGCTGCGCGACGCGGCGGCTCCGCAGACGCCACGCACCGTCAAGCTCGCACGGCAGGGCGACGCGCTCGAGGCGCCGCTGCCCCGGCTCGACGGCGCCACGGTCGACGCGCGCGTGGACCTCGCGACCGGCGCGGGACCGCTGCTGATCGAGTTCACGCTGCCGGTCACGGCGACGCCGTGACCGGCAGGCTTCCCGGACCTCACGGCACCTGGAAGATCGGCTCGCACTGCGCCTCGTCCGCGCTGTCACCGGCACCGGGGAAGCAGAAGTCGTAGCCGTCACCGCCCACCAGCCGGTCGTCGCCGCCGGCACCGCGCAGAGTGTCGGAGCCGGGACCGCCGACGAGCACGTCCTTCCCGGAGCCGCCCTTCAGGATGTCGTCGCCAGCCTCGCCGTAGATCCTGTCGGCGCCGCCGCCACCCGCGATGGTGTCGTCGCCTCGACCGCCGCAGATGACGTCGTCGCCAGCGCGGCCGTCGATGCTGTCCTTGCCGCCGAGTCCGACGATCACGTCGGCTCCCGGCGTGCCGATCAGGGAGTCCGGACCGTTGGTGCCGAAGAGGGTCGCGGCGAGGCCGTGACAGAGCGGAACGCCGACGGGTGCCAGAGTGACGTTGTCGATGTTGATCGACAGCACCCCGCCACCGTAGGGCTTGTACAGCGAGACGCCGACCTTCACCGACTTCGTCAGCAACGGCGTGACGTAGCTCGACTGGAAGTCACCGACGTTCGAGGACTGCCACACGCCACGCTCGGCGGTGGTGCGAATTTCGCCGACCACGCCCGCGATCTCGGGTGACTTGCAGGCGTCGTCGTCGTGAAAGGCCACCACGAGGTACGCCTGGCCGTAGCTGACCTCGCCGGGCGTGAACCGGAGCTGGCCCGAGGCGAAGTACTCGGTCCCCGGGTTCAGCGGAACGCACTGCGCGACGGTCGTGGTCCAGCCCGGGACCGGGTTGTCGTTCACGAGCCGCGCGGAGCCCGAGGTCGGGTCGCGATCGGCGTCCAGCAGGCCCTCGAAGGCGACGGGCGAGTTGCCCTCGAGCCAGCCGCCCGACGTGTCGTGGTCGAAGAAGCCGTTCTCCAGCAGGGTCTGGGCTCGCACCGGGGTCGGGAGAAGCGCAGCCGCCAGGGCGACCGCCAGGATCCATCGATCGAGATGCCGCAACATCGCGTTTGCCTCCGGGGCGGGCGGTCGGCCGGAGATTCGGCCGAGCGGACCCGTCCCGCCGGGGAGGCGTGCGATCGGGTCGCACGATGTGCGGTGGTGCGAAGAGCACCGAGGACGAAGCTACCGCCGCGGCAGGCCGAGCACGCGCTGCGCGACGATGTTGCGCTGCACCTCGCTGGTGCCGCCCGCGATCGTCATCGAGCGGTCGCCGAGCATCTGCTTCGCCCACTTGCCCTCGAACGGCGCGCGGCTGTCGTTCATCAGCACGCCGTAGGGTCCGAGCAGCTCGACGCCGGTCTCGGAGAACTCCTGCACCAGCAGCGTGCCCATGAGCTTCATCGCCGCCGACAGGTGCGGGTTGAGACGCTTGTTCAGCGCGTCGGTCATCGAGCGCAGGCCGGCGCAGCGCATGATGCTGCCCTTGATCGCGAGGTCGGCGATCTTCTGGCGCACGTTCGGATCCTTCGTCTTGCCCTGCT
>CAZNSL010001255.1:0-1840 GCA_964574975.1 uncultured Alcaligenaceae bacterium
ACCGCGTAGGGCGCGCCGGGCTTGCTCAGGCTCTCGCGCGCCCACGCCACCGGGTACGCCTTCAAGTGCGTGCGGGCGTGTTCAAGGTCGATTTCGCAGTGCGACTTGTGCGGGGTGAAGTCGATCCCGTCGAGGTCGACGATGTCGCCCGCGAGGTCGGGATAGGGCCACGACAGCACCGACCGCACGCACAGGGCGCGCGTGTCGGCCTTGTACCACGTTCGGCCGGGTTGGGTGTAGCGGGCAACCATGCGGGATGATTGCCGCGCTCACGGGAACCGCTAGGCACCGGTGCCGCTCGGCTTGGGTGCGATACCCAAGTCTTCAGCCACACCGATGACACGCGCGGCGAACTCCAATCGCTTTTGGCGAGAACTGCCGAAGTTCAGCCCGCCCAACGGTGGCGCGCCCGTCGCCATGTTGAACCGTTTCACAGCCTCTTCGGTTGCGTCGTGCCCAACAGCCGCGCCGGGGCGGTGTTCAAAAATGGACTCGTACAGTTTGCGGAACTGGTTCAGATGCTCGCGGTTCTTGGGGTCGAACGTCTTCGCGCCGAGCTTTTCGGCGGGCGGCTTCTGCGAGCGGTCAACCGGTGTCGATTCCAGTTGCCTTTGCCACTCGGCTTTCGAGCGAGTCAGGCCTGCCTGAGAAATCAGGAACGAGTTGTTTTGCGGGTCTTTGCGGAGTTCTTGATAACGAGACTCTTGCTCTGGCGTCCACTCGTGGCGCTTGCCTTCGGGGTACGCGAACCCGCCGGGTTGAGTCAGTGGCGATTCAGCAGCGGGCGCTGGCGCGGGCGCAGTTGGTGTTGAGGCGGGTGCTGGCTCAACGCGTTCCCCGGCGGTCAGTCCGTGATACTTCTTGTACGCGTCCGCGCTGTGCGTCAAATCCAGCCCGGCGCGGTCCTGAAGCACCTGCTGGACTTCGCGCGCCGCTTCCGTCGCCCCGCCGCGCTTGAGCGCGTCGAGAACGCCCATTGCCGCGAACCGCGAACCGTGCGGCGGGCGCATCAGGTCGGCGCTAATCTGCGCGAAGTCTTTCCACTCTTCCGGCGTGTACTTCTTCGGCTGTTCGACAACCGGGATACCCGCGGCTTGCTGTGCCAACACGTTGCGACGGTTGAACGCATCAATCTGCGCCGGGTGCATCGGCTTGAGCGGCTGAACGGCATACGAACCGTCCACGAGGTACGGCGTGCCGTTGTGAACCTTGATGTGCGCGTCGTGCCCTAAGTCAACAACCGACCCCAAAGAGATGGGCTTCCGCCGTTTCGCGTCTGCGCTCGGCGACCACGCACCCCCACCGCCCGCGGCAGGTGCGGCACCATTGCCGCTCGCCACCGGCTCGACCTGCGCCTGCACCAGCGGCAGCGCGTCGCCCGGCATCCCCCACCCGTGCCGCGTCACCCGCACCGGTGTGCCGTCGCTCACGCCCACCTGTGCCTCCATCGTGCGGCCGTCGAACGGCACCGTGTCGCCCGGCGCGTGCAACTTGGTCGCGCCGTGGCTCTCCATGCGCCGCGCGGCCTCGTCCGCTTCCGCGGCGCGGCCGTTGGCCGTGTGGTGCCGCCAGTGGCCCACGAGCGCCTCGGCCCGTCGCCGCTTGGTGCCCGCCGCACTTTCGCCCGGCGCGGGTCGCACTTGCGCCTCGGCCTTGTCCATCTGCGCGACGTGCTTCGGGTCGGCACCGCTGCCGGTTGGCGTCGGCGCGGCACCGCTGCCGCTCATCGCAGCCCGTGCCGCGTCGCCCGCGTCCGCTCGCGCCGCACGTTCCGCCCGCACCTGCTCCGGGGTCACTTGCCCCGCCGCTTGCCGGTGGAACTGCTCGATCTCCCGCAGCG
>CAZNSL010001256.1:0-1839 GCA_964574975.1 uncultured Alcaligenaceae bacterium
CGAGGATGCGGCGGACGTCGGAGTCGGTGAGACCGGCCGCGTTTGCAAGCGTCCGGAACTTCCACATCGCGGCCGCATAGATCTCGCCGTCGTTGTGGACCTCGTAGCTGCCCGTACCGCTGCCGACGAAGGCGTAGGTGTTGGTGTAGGCATCGTAGGGCGCACGGCGGATGCCGTTCGGGTCGCTCGCGGCGTACTCGCCGATGCGGTCATCGCCGTTCAGCAGGAAGGCATTCACGTCGCTCGCGCCCTCGCCGACCGCGCCCGCCAGGGCGCCGCTCATGCTGCCGATCATGCGCCACGTCAACCCGTGGCCATACTCGTGGAAGACCACGTCGGAGTCGACCGCGCCGTCGATCTGCAGCGGCTGCACGGCCTTCATGCGCTCGGTCGCGCTGGCGCCGGCCAGCGTCTTCAGCGTCGCGCCGTCCGCCTTGCCCACCATCACCGACGGAATCGTCACGCGCTTCACCGAGCCCGCGCCCATCGTGAAGGACTCGTTCACGCCCTGGTTGTTGGCGACGATGGCGGCGACGGCACCGGCCGCCTGGGCGTTCTTCACCTTCACGTCGAAGTTGCAGTTGCCGCGGTCGATGATCGCCATCCGGCCGGTCAGGCTGACCGTCGCGGCTGTGCAGCCATCCGCCGGCACCATGGCCGCCAGCGGCGCGGTGACGCCCGTCGAGGTCAGCGCCGGGCCGAAGGCGGCACCGTTGGCGCCGAACAGGGACGCGCCCACCTGCACTTCGTGTGTCGCGCCGGCTCCGGTCCAGAGGTACATCTGCATCCGGGGGCTGCTGCCGTCGTTCGGCGTCGCAAAGTTCGCGTTGTCGGTGCCACCACCGTCCTGCGCCTCGGCCAGCACCGGATCGCCACCACGGCCCCCGCTGCTGAAGTTGTTCGCCTGGAAGTTGCCGTTCGCCTCCGTGAAGCCGTACGAATACAGATCGTCGTGCATCACGTTGTTGAGGAAGAAGAGGTTCTGGACCGCTACCGCCTTGTTTCCCGACGTGTTCGGCGCCGCGCCGAGATCCGCGACGGTACTGAACGAGCCGTTCGCGACGGCGGTACCGCCGGCATCGGCCCTGTTGTTGTCGTCGGTGTCCAGGTAGGTATCGGCGTTGTTCCCGATGATGTGGTTCGTGGTCTGCGTGCCCGCGAGCCAGCCAGCCGGCGACTGCGCATTCCCGGAACCGGGGCCATTCACCACCGTCTGAGCCCCCTTCGACGGGTCTTCGACGAAGACGTTGTACGAATCCGACGCGGTGCGCGACACCACGTCGAGCACCGCACCCGCCGCGCCGACCAGGGTTTCGTGGAGGCGGTTCCCTTGCTCACTCCAGGTCTCGACGGTCAGGCCGCGCTCGAGCGAGCCATTGTCGGCCTCGAACAGGACGTGCGTGACGCGGGGGGAGGAGTGGAAGAACGGGGTGCGGTCGAACACCACGCCGTTGGCCTGTCGCCGCTCTGCGCCGACGCTGATGTTCTCGCCCGGATAGATCCGTGCGAGGGCCGATCGCAGGGCCTGCGACTCAGGCACGGCAGCACCCGCCACGGACGGCGTACCGGTCGCGAAGTTCTGGGTCAGGAATACGAGGTCGCCGCTCGCCGAGACCGTGGCCTTGCCCGACGCGCCGTACACCGGCAGGGCGCCGAACTGCTGCGACACCCTGTAGATGCGGACACCGTTCGCGCCCCGGACCGCGTCGCCGCTGACGACGAGGGAGGAGGCGGGAACGAAGAGGCCGCGTTGCGCCAGGAAGCTGGAGATCTGTGCGGCGAGGCCCGACGCCGTTGCGGAAGCCAGGGGCTGCCCGATACTTCCGCTGAACGTCTGCG
>CAZNSL010001257.1:0-1837 GCA_964574975.1 uncultured Alcaligenaceae bacterium
CCCCCCCCCCCCCCCCCCCCCCCCCCCCCCCCCCCCCCCCCCCCCCCCCACGCCGCAACCCGTTGACCTTGTGCGTTCCGCCGGCCCGCCGCTATAGTCGGCGGACGCCCCAGCGCAAGGACGCGCGCATGACGCTCGCACCGTACTCGCCCGCTACCGACCGCGCCCGCGACATCCTGCGGGCCGAGGCCGCTGCGCTGGCCGATGTCGCCGACCGGCTCGACGGCTCCTTCGCCCGCGCCGCCGACGCCCTCGACGCCTGCCGCGGCCGCGTCTGCGTCACCGGCGTCGGTAAGTCGGCCGATGTCGGCGCGAAGATCGCCGGCACCCTCAACAGCACCGGCACCCGCGCCTACTGCCTCGACGCGACCAAGGCGATCCACGGCGACCTCGGAGCCGTCCACCCCGACGACGTGGCCCTGGTCCTGTCGCACTCCGGCGAGAGCGAGGAAATCGTCCGCCTGCTCGGCCCGCTGCGTGAGTTCAGTGCCGCCGTCGTCGCGCTGACCGGCAACTCCGCCGGCACGCTCGCCAGGAATTCCGACGTGGCCCTGGTCTACGGCCCACTTGACGAGGCGTGCCCGTTGGCTCTCGCGCCGAGTACCAGCACCACCGTGATGCTCGCGCTCGGCGACGCGTTGGCGTTCGTCCTCAGCGAGCGGCGCAACTTCTCGGCGGAAGAGTTCGCGCGATTCCACCCGGCCGGCAGCCTCGGCCGCAAACTGACCCGCATCGAGGCGGTGATGCGCACCGGGGCCGACCTGCGGCTCGCGCCGGCCGACGAGACAGTGCGTGCCGTGTTCGCTCGCCCGCGCACCGGCCGCCGCACCGGCGCGATCATGCTGACCGACGCCGCCGGCCGACTGTGCGGCGTCTTCACCGATAGCGACCTGGCGCGCCTGTTCGAGCGCCGCGGCGATGCCGCCCTCGATCGGCCGATCCGCGAGGTGATGACCGCGACGCCGAAAACGGTAGCGCTGGGCACCCGCGTCGCTGAGGCGCTGGAACTACTCAAACGCTACAAGATCAGCGAACTGCCGGTCCTCGACGCCGACGGCCGGCCCGCGGGGTTGTTGGACATCACGGACCTGATCGGCCTCGCCGGGCAGGGGCGCGAGAAGAAGGCGGCGTGAGATTTTGCTCCCCTTCCTCGGCTTTGCGGGAGAGGGGCCGGGGGAGAGGGTGATTTGGAATTTGAAATCTCAAATGACAAAGACCCCCTCACCCCCAACCCCTCTCCCGCCAAGCCGAGAGAGGGGGGAAAGAGGATCATGGACGACCTCGCCAAGTCGATCGACCTGCTCGTGCTCGACGTGGATGGCGTGCTGACCGATGGCTCGATCACCTACACGGCCGATGGCGTGGAACTGAAGTCGTTCCACGTCCGCGACGGGTCGGGCCTGGTGTTCTGGCGGCGGCTCGGCAAGGACGTGGCGCTGATCACCGGCCGCACGTCGCGGGCCGTGGAGGTGCGAGCGCAAGAACTGGGCATCGCCCGCGTCCGCCAGGGGGCCGGCGATAAGCTCGCCGCCTTCCGGGCGCTCTTGTCCGAGACCGGCGTCGCACCGGAGCGCGTCGCCGCCGTCGGCGACGACCTGCCGGACCTGCCGGTGCTGGCCGCGTGCGGCATGTCGTTCGCGGTAGCCGATGCGTGCCCGGAGGTGCGGGCCGCGGCGCATTGGGTGACGGCCGCGCCCGGTGGCCGTGGCGCGGTGCGCGAGGTCGTCGAGCGTATCCTCGACGCCCAGGGACTGTGGCGGCCGCTGGTAGACGAATTGCGCGGTTGACGCCCCGTAGGGTGGGACGAGTGGAGCGAGTCCCACCGCAGAGGCGCAGG
>CAZNSL010001258.1:0-1837 GCA_964574975.1 uncultured Alcaligenaceae bacterium
TTCAGTAGGTGCTGCCTGCCGGGCAGGACCCGTAGTCGCTATGGGTCCCGCCCGGCAGGCGGGACCTACCAAATGCCAGTGCGGCCGGCGGAGCCGGCAAGACAGTCCGTTCCCAGGCAGAGCCTGGGAACGAGACGGAGTTACCTTGACGTGGCGGCCGTGCGGACGGGGCGAATCACCTTGCTCACCAGCCGCCGCACGCCGGCCCACGCGCCGGCCCGCGGCGCGTCGTCGTACGCGGCCTCGGCCAGCAGCACCCGCTCCTCGAACAGCGCCGCGGCCTGCCGGTACACCACCAGGTCGATCGCGTTCAACTCGCGGATGCGCTCCAGGTGGGCGTCCGTAAACGTCAACGCATCCGCGTCGCGCCGAGCATTCAGTCGCGGCAGCGGCGGTACGTGCCTCCAGCCGAGCGTGCGGCGGAACAGCGTCAGGCTCTCGGCCACCCGCTCCACCAGGCCGAAGCACTCGATCTCGTGCATCAGCGCGTCCACGGCCCGCGCGGCCAGGTCATCGGCGGGTCGGTCGGGCAGCGTCAGGCAACGGTCGCATACGAGCATTTTCGTTTGCAGGTTCTCGAGCTGCGGGTCGCCGCTATTGAGGAAGGCGTCGAGGTCGAACTGCCCCGGCGGAAACGTCTCGCGCAGATACGGACTCTTCCCTTCGCGGACGTGGTGGCAGAACGACTGCACCCGCCGCACCGGGTCGCGCAACAACGTGACCGTCGGCAGTGCGTCGAGGAGCGGCTCTCCGGTGACGCGCGGCGCGTGACCGCCGACCAGCACGACGCGCCGGCGCTCGGCCGCCGGCAACCGACGGAAGCGGGCCACGTCCGCGCGCCAGTCGTCGGAGAAGTACAACCGCGGGCCGGCGTACAGGTGACCGAGGGTGTCGAAGAACGACAGGCCGGCGGTCTTCGGGATGTGCAGGAAGCGGACGCGGTTCATCGGCAGTGCGACCGTCGGACGGCTCGGCGGCGAGTCAAGGTGGGGAGTATGCGGCGGCCGGCCGGGTGGGTCAAGGCCAATGGCCTACGGAGTTACCCGGCCTCCCACGCCAGGGCTGCGGCGTCGAAGACGGGACCGTCCACGCAGACGCGCTTGTAATCCCAACCGTCGGGCGTCGCCACCTTGGTGACGCAACTGAAGCAGATGCCCAGGCCGCACGCCATCGGCGTTTCCAGCGACAGGTGGCACGGCACGTCCCACGACTTCGCCAGTGTGGCGAGCGCGTGCAACATCGGCTCCGGGCCACAACCGACGACGACGCCGGGCCGCTCGTGCGCGGCCAGGAGTTGCGTGACGAAGCCGCGCGTGCCGAGCGAGCCATCGTCGCTACTGAGATGCACCTCGGCCCCGGCCGCGCGAAAGTCCTCGACGCCCGCGGCCAGCTCGGCCGTACGCACGCCATAGTAGAGCCGCACGCGCTGGGCCGTCCGCGCCGCCGGCTGGCCACCGTAGCCACGAGTGCCGAGCAACGCGCGGACGTGGGCCAAAAACGGCGTCTGGCCGATGCCGCCCGCGACGAGTGCCACGTCCCCGGACAAGGGCGGAAAGCCGTTGCCGAGCGGGCCGACCACATCGAGCCTCGCGCCGGGCCGCACGTCCTTGAGCCGGCCGGTCATCTTGCCGACGACGAGGTAGACGATGTCGATGGCGTCGCCGACGGTGTCGTAGAGCGCAAACGGCCGGCCGAGGAGCGGATCGCTGCCGCCGAGCAGACGCAGCATGACGAACTGGCCGGGACGGATGGCCGCGGCCACGTCCGGGCACGTCAGGCGGATGCGGTAGGTGTCGCGCGCCAGGGCCAGATCGCTCACGGCCTCGCCCACGCCACC
>CAZNSL010001259.1:0-1832 GCA_964574975.1 uncultured Alcaligenaceae bacterium
CGGACGCCCATGTGCATCTCGGCCGTGCCGCCGCCATCGCTGCCTGCGCCGGCGTACCACCAGCCCATGTAAAAGTCCGCGCTCGGCGGCCGTTCGCCCAACAGTAAAGTCCATGCCGTCCCGTCGGTGATGTCGGTCAGGCGCGTCCGCGAGTCCTCAAAGAGGACGCCATCTTTCGCCCCGCCGTGGGTTCCCGATACGCCCATGTAACTCGTCAAGGCCGCGACGAGAAAGTCTGACCCCGAGACATGCGCGGCCAAAACTCGGTCGTCGGACGGGCAGGCGAACGCGGGCACCACCGTCGCGAGCGGCGTGTGCGGCGGGTTAAAGAACGGAAACGGCTGTTGCGCGTAGGCCCGTTGCGCGGCGGCGTAAAGCTCCGGTCGTTCGAGATAGGGCAGGACCGACAACAACCAGCCGGAGTACGGCATGCGATCCGCGTTGGCGGCCGAGCGATGGCCGGCCGGCAATACGCCGCGGGCGCTCTCGTAGTTATGACAAGCCAGGGCGAGTTGTTTGAGGTTGTTCAAACACTTCGCGCGCGCGGAGGCTGCGCGGACGCGCTGGACGGCGGGGAGTAACAAACTGAGCAGCACGCCGATGATGGCGATGACGACCAGAAGTTCAAGCAGTGCGAAGCCGTGAGCGTTGGCGACACGGTTGGACTTCGGGAGTGTCATACGACGGCCTTTGCTTGGCGACGGCGATAGAACAGGAAGGCGGCGACGGCCGCCACGCCGAGGACGCCAGCTATAACGGCGGGGTTGGGCCACCGACTCGGCGATGTGGCCGGATCGGGCAGGTCGTAATAGGCGATGGTCAATTTTTCCTCCGGCACCGGCTCGACTTTGTAATTGCTGTACTTGACCTCTTTGTAACTATCCGGCCGTTTTGACGAAGGGATGTGCTGACGTTGGGAGTACGTTTTGACGAGTGCGGCCGGGATGTCTGCCGTCGCGGGATAGTACGTGAACCGGCATTCGATATCCGCCCAATCCTGCTTTCCCATCGGGGTTGTCACCTTGTACTCGACGACGTTGTAGTCCCACTTGGGATCGACGATGCCATAACCCTTGTCCGGCCGGCTTCCAGGTTCGTTGACCCGCGGCACGGTGAAGTTGAACCGAATTCGTCCGTCGGGCAAGGTGGTATGACCGTCGAGAGTTCCTGGGGGACGGGGCTTCAACCCCTCAAGTTGGCCAAGGAACTTCTTATCCCTGGTCGGCCGAATCAGTTCATTGTGCGACCCTGGGAGTTGCCTCTCGAATTTGTCGATCTCACCTCGAGTGCGCTCCTCGCTGGCGATGGGCGTCATAGCGGCGATCGATAACGGCCCCTCAGCCGAAGTGCGGAGCAAAAAGAAGGCGCGGTACGGTGTCGATACGTA
This sequence comes from uncultured Alcaligenaceae bacterium, assembly GCA_964574975.1. Taxonomy (GTDB): domain Bacteria; phylum Planctomycetota; class Planctomycetia; order Gemmatales; family Gemmataceae; genus JAXMAS01. The sequence goes on from CAZNSL010001259.1 coordinate 1,388, forward strand.
CACATAGGGGAACGACTCGATGAGTACGCTTTTGCCATCCCAATAGACTTTCTCGTTCCAAGGTTTCCTCGCTTGGTCTGGCACCCTGTTCGTACTTATCTCAAGGTCGAACGACAGAGACAGGGCATCAACCTTCTTTTGCTGCACTTGATACCGCGAATAAACCTCGTCAAAAAGTCTTGGCGTATCGGTCGGTAATGGCTCATGTGCATGACCTTGGGTGCCGATCGGCAACGCGACGATGATCGCCACGATAATGGACCTATATTTCGACATAACGGTCAATCGCTTTCTTTCGTAGCACAGTCACTGAGGGCGGGCAGAAATCCGGGAGATTCGAGCGGATACCTCGACGACTTGGATGGCCAAGATGAAAGCACCGCACGGAGGCAGGGCCGACGCATCAAACTTCCCCCAGGTTATCGCCGTTGCGGATGACGGTTTC
>CAZNSL010001260.1:0-1832 GCA_964574975.1 uncultured Alcaligenaceae bacterium
GCGGCGGACGTACCTGTTGCTGAGCCGGTCGTCGACGAACGACTCGACCTCCAGGCAGAACGCCATGACGTTGAACGACTCGAAACACTCGCGCGCTTTGCGCACCAACAACTGCAAGTCGCTGAGAATCCATCGGTCGATGTCCGGCCGCTGTGCAACCGGCACCTGGGGTGCCGCGACATCGAAACGATCGGCGATGGCGTAATTCGTGAAGAAGGCGTAGGTGTTCCACAACTTCAGGACGAACCGCTGCGTGACCTCCTTGGCCGGGCCGTAGCCGAAGTTGACGTTGGCCGACGGATTGTTGCGGCAGTAGAGCCAGCGCATCGCGTCGGCACCAATTGTGTCGGCGGCCGTGTTGAACTCGATCGCGTTGCCCTTCGACTTGTGCATCTCCTCGCCGTGTTCGTCGCGCACCAGGGCGTGGCCCAGGAGCGTCTCGAACGGCGGGCGGTTCTCCATCATCGTGGACATCGCCAACAGCGCGTAGAACCAGTTGCGGAACTGACCGGGAAAGCTCTCGGTCACGAAGTCGGCCGGGAACCACGTCTCCCAGTACGCGCGGTCCTTGCGGTAGTGCATCGTCGAATACGGCACGATGCCCGCGTCGAGCCACGGGTTGCCCACGTCCGGTACCCGCGCCATGAGGTTGCCGGTCTTGGGATTGCGAATCTTGACCTTATCCACCCACGGCCGGTGCGGCGTGTGCCCCTCGAACTCGGCCCAGCCCTCGACGGCGCGCTGCTTCAACTCCTCGCGGGAACCGATCACCTCGAAGTCGCCCGTCACCTCGTCCACCCAAATCGGTAGCGCCAGGCCCCAGAAGCGCTTCTTCGAGATCATCCAGTCGCCCATGTTCTTGAGCCAGTCGAGTTCCTGCTTCTCGCCCTCCGATGGGATCCACTTGGCCCGCTTGACGACGGCGGCAATCTCGTCGCGCCACGACATGGCGATGAACCACTCGTCCACGAGGCGGTACAGCAACTCCGTCTTGCAGCGCCAACAGTGCGGGTAGCGGTGCGGGTACCGCTCGGTGGCGAACAGCACGCCTTTCTGCTGCAGGTTGAACAGCACCCACTCGGCCGTCTCCGCCGCGACGGCCGGCTTGCCGGACAGTTCGCCGAAGCCGTCAAGGTACAGCCCGGCCTCGTCGAGCGGCGCGACCGGCGGCAGGCCCTGCGCCTTGCCGAGCGCGAAGTCCTCCTTGCCGCAACCGGGCGCAATGTGGACGATGCCGGTGCCCTCGGCCTCGCTCACCTCGTCCCAGGCAACGACGCGATGCGCGTCCTTCGCCGATACGGACGGTGCCCAGCCCTGCGACTCGACGACGCGACACAGTTCGTCGGGGTAACCGCGCGGGTGCTGCTGCGCCGGCAGCTCGTCGAACGGGCCGTCGTAGGCCCAGCCGACCAGCGCCTCGCCCTTGAGTTCGCCGAGGATTTCGTAGCCGCCCTTCTTCTCCTTGAAGAGTTGCTCCAGCGACTTGAGCTTCGGCACGCCCTCGACCCACTGCGACTTGTCCTTGAACTCGTCCTCCCGGCGCTTGGCCGCAAACGCGCCTTTGCCGACGTAGTAGACGTGGTCGCCCTGCTTCACGCGCAGGTAGGTCAGTTCCGGGTTGACGGCCGCGCCGACGTTGGACGTGAGCGTCCACGGCGTCGTCGTCCAGACGAGCAGGCATTCGCCCGGCCGGTCGCGCAGCGGCAGCCGCAGAAAGACCGACTTGTGCGCGACGACGCGGTAGCCCTCGTTCATCTCCATCTGCGAGATGCCGACGCCGCAACGCGGGCACCACGGCATCGCGTCGAAGCCGCGGTAGATCAGGCCGCGGT
>CAZNSL010001261.1:0-1829 GCA_964574975.1 uncultured Alcaligenaceae bacterium
GCGGATGAGATAGGTCTGCAGCTCGACGGGAAAGACCGAGCCGTCGCGACGCCGGTAGGCCTTCTCGTAGAGTCGGGAATGGCCCTGGACCATGACCTCGTCGCCGAGAATTTCGGCCTCGGCCTCGATCCATTCGTCCGGGGTGATGTCACGATAGGTCAGCTGCGCCAGTTCCTCCGTGGAATAACCCAGCATCTTGCGGAAGGCGGCGTTGCTCTCGACGATGCAGCCCGCCAGGTCCACCCGGGCGTAGCCGTCGAGCATGCTGTCGTAGAGGCTGCGATAACGCGCCTCGTTGCGCCGCAGCGCCTCTTCCGCCGCCTTGCGCTCGGTGACGTCGACGGTGAAGCCGAGGATGTGGGGCTCGTCGTCGAGGTCGATCACCTTGGCCGAGATGCGTACCCAGCGAGGTCGGCCGTAGCGGTCGTTCCAGCGCGTCTCGTAGTCGATCAGGGTGCCGGCGGCGAGAAGCCGGGAGATCCAGGCGTCGCGGATCGCCCGGTCGGGCCACAGGCCGATCTCGGCCGAGGTGCGGCCGACGATCTCGTCCCGGGCCCAACCGAAGTCGGTAAGGTAGCGCTCGTTGACGTCGGCGAAGCGCCCGTCCGCCACCCGCGCCACCGAAGCCGCCACGGGACTGGCATGGAGGGCGATGTGGAAGCGCTCCTCGGTGTCCCGGGCCGCCTTTTCGGCGAGCTTGCGGTCGGTGATGTCGACTTCCATGCCGACCAGAACCGGGGAGCCGTTGTCCCCGGGGATGGAAAAAAGCGAACTCATCAGGTAGCGTTCGGCGCCGGCCCGGTGGCGGGTGCGATGTTCGAGCGGCCCCCGCGGCCGCCCGTGTTCGGCGAGTTCCTGCACCGCCGCGGCAAAGCCGCCTTCGCCGTCGGCAGCGGGGATCAGTTCGCCGATCGGCCGGCCCTGGGCTTCCGTCTCGCTCCAGCCGAAGAGGCGCTGGGAGGCCGGGTTCCAGTAGAACACCCGGCCGGCGGCATCGAACCACTGGACGGCGACGTTGGGCACCTGCTCCAGCGTGGCCAGGAGCCGCGCCTTGGAGGCCGCCAGGGCGCTGGCCGAGCGCCGGCGCTCGGTGATGTCGCGGCTGATGCCGAGGACGCCGATGAGATTGCCGGCGCCGTCGAACATCGGCGACTTGATGGTTTCGAGCAGGACGGTGCGGCCGTCGCCGGCGTAGCTACCCTCTTCTTCGTAGGCGCTCGTCGTCCCCTGGGTCGCCGCCTCGAAATCCTTGCCGCGGTAGAAATCGGCCTGTTCCCGGGAAACCAGGTCGTAGTCGGTGCGGCCGACGATGTGGGCTTCGTCGGCCCCGAAATAGCGTTCGAATTCACGGTTGCAGGCCAGGTAGACGCCGTTGCCGTCCTTCAGCCAGACGAGGTCGGGCAGGGTATTGACCAGGGTGCGCAGCATGCGCCGCTCTTTTTCCAGTTCCGCCGTGCGGCGGCGCACCTCGCGCCGGGAAAAAACGACGAGGACGGTCATCAGGACGCCGATCAGGACGGCGACGGCCAGCGCCCAACTGAGACTGTGGCGGACAGTTTCCAGGTCGAGCCCGGCGTCGGCCAGCGGCAGGGCCGCGCCCCAGGCCAGGGACGCAAAACCAAGGGCAAAGGCGGCCCCGGCGGCGGCACCGATCGATGTTCTTCTTATCCTCGCCGCCGATCCCATCAATTCTCCATCCTGCCTGCACCAATCAACACCCGCCCCCCGACGGTCCACCCGGCCCTGGGGCCGCTCCCAAAGCAGTTTGGCGCAAACCCGTCGGATTCGCCGGAGTTGCGCCAAGATGCCCCGGAAAACCCGACCGATCG
>CAZNSL010001262.1:0-1827 GCA_964574975.1 uncultured Alcaligenaceae bacterium
TGTGGACGTACACCTACGACGGCGCGAACCGGCTGGTGCGGGCGGTGGGCAAGACCAGCGCCAGCGGCACGGTGACGGCGGACGTGTCGTACGGATACGACGCCTGGGGCAACCTGGTGCGGCGGACGGAGCGAAACGGGTCGGGGGCGGTGACGCAGGACGAGAAGGTGTCGGTAGACGGGTGGAAAGTCGAGCAGGATTTCTGGGGGAATGTGCGCGCCGATGTGGGGTTGGAGAACTTCGACCAGTGGCTGGTGGAGTCGACGACGGACCCGGAGTCGTCGAAGCCGACGACGGCGGTGACGCGGCGGGTGTATGCGGACGGCGTGGACGAGCCGCTGGTGCGCTTCGACAGCCGCGGCACGGCGTGGTATCACGAGGACGTGCGCGGCTCGATCGTGGCGCTGACGAACGGCGGCGGCGTGGTGCAGACGCGGACCAGCTACGATGGGTTCGGCCGGCGGGCGGACATCAGCGGCTCGTCGTTCGCGGACGGATACGGGTACACGGCGCGGATGTTCGACGCGGTCGTAGGGCTCGACTATGCGCGGGCGCGGTGGTACGACCCGGCGACTGGCAAGTGGCACACCGAAGACCCGATGGGCTTCGCCGCAGGCGACTACAACCTCAGCCGCTACGTCGGCAACAGCCCGACGAACCACACCGACGCCAGTGGGTTGTTCATAATCAACCCACTGCCCATCCTCTGGGGAATCTTCGGTGGTGGCGGCCAGGCCCAAGCGGCCCCCGGCGCGGCGGGCCAGCCGCCAGCCGCGGGGGTCCACGGGGAAACGGCCGAGGAACTGCTGGTGCGGTTCTTGGAGATGTTGGCCAAGTCGCAAACCCCCGGCACCGCCGAGAACCGGCAATTCCTGTGGGGAGTGATCCTGGGATTCTTCAAGGACGGGTTGGGGGGCGACATCGAATTCCTCGGGATGCTGCTGCGGTACGGCGCGCGGTTTTCCCCGGCCGGTGCCATCTACGTAATGCAGTCGGGCGACAAGTACCAGAGCGAACTCGACGCCTTCCACAAGGCGTGCGAAGTCGGTCGGGCTGTCGGTCAGAGCGGTGCCGAGGCCGGCATGCGGACGGCGGCGGAACTGATGCTGTTCATGGAGGCCTACCGCAGCGGGGATCAGGCCGCTTTGAACCGGCAACTCCAGCGCCTGGGGGACGACGCGCGTCTCATCCTCCAGGCGACCGGCGAAGCCTTGCTGAATCTTCTGAAGGCCGGACTCAAGGTCACGCCAGAGGAACTCGGGCGGCTGTTCGGTTTCGTGCTGTACCAAGTCGCGTTGACGGCCGGCACGGTCGGCGTCTACCAGGCGGCGGAAGCGGGCAAAATCGCGGCCCTGGCCAAGAACCTGGAGAAGTTGGAGTTCTTCAAGAATAACCCGAAGCTGATCGAAGCGGTCGAGAAGGCGCTGACGGACATCCAGGCCATCATCCGGGGCCACTACTGCTTCCCGCCGAATACGCTGGTGGCGACGGAGTCGGGCTTGCGGCCCATTGGGGAGATCGAGCCGGGCGAGCGGGTGTGGGGGTACGACTTCGCCCGTGGCGAGTGGCGGCTTTGCGCCGTAGAGCGGCGGCACGACAACACGTATGACGGGTTGATGGCGACGCTCCATACGGACGCGGGTTCGGTGACGGCGACGGCCAGCCACCCATTCTGGGTGGTCGAGGGCGCGAACCTGGAAGGGCGACCGGCATGCCGGGAGCTTGCGCCGCGCGAGGACCAGGGCGGCACCGTCGCCGGCCGGTGGGTGAATTCGCACGATGTTCGGGAAGGGGACGTGGTCGTGCTGCGCGGCCGCGGCCGCGGCC
>CAZNSL010001263.1:0-1825 GCA_964574975.1 uncultured Alcaligenaceae bacterium
ACGGGTTTGGCGTCCGCCCCGCGAGGTACTCGTCGGCGAAGTAGTCGATGACGCGACCGAAATCCGCCTCGTAGTCGAGGGCGTAGAACGGTACATCGAGACGGTCGGCGACCCGGCGAGCATCGTTAGCGTCCACGGCCGAGCAACAGCCCTGCTTGCGACCGGGCGTTGGCTCGCGATGTTCCACGCCGGTGCGCATGAACAGACCGACCACATCGTAGCCCTGCCGCTTCAGCAGCACGGCCGCGACGGAGCTGTCCACTCCGCCCGACATCGCCAGCACAACACGCTCGGCCATTGCACTTCGCCCCACCGCCGCCGTTCGATTGTCTCTACCCGATTCACCCGAACCGACACAACGACGGCAGTTCGCGTTCGCCCGAGTCGGCTTCCCCGTTTCATCGGGGCGATGCCAGTCCGCCGTATAGGTCGGGCCGGCGGTCGTGAACGCGGTCGACCTCGTACTCGCCGGGGACGTTCACGATCTTCTTTTGGCGAGCGCGTTCCGGTTCGATGTCTGCGTACAGGATCGCCTCGCGGTCGTGGTCGGCAAACGCTAGGAGATCGCCGGAACACTCGACGATCTGGCTCAGGCCGATGAAGTGGTAGCCGCCCTCGTCGCCGACGCGGTTGACGGCCACGAAATGGACGCGGTTCTCGAGCGCCCGCGCCGGCGTCAGAATTCGGGCCGCCCGCTCACCTTGCGTCGCCCAGTTCGTCGGCAGAGCAATCAGATCGGCCCCACCGAGGGCCAAACAGCGGCTCGCCTCGGGGAAACTGGCGTCGTAGCAAACGTTTAGCCCCACGCGCAGGCCACCGATGTCGTGAACGGCGTAGGGTTGGTCGCCCGGCGTTACGAAGCGGTCGAGGCCCAAAAAAGGTAGGTGCGTCTTGCGGTAGCCGGCGACGAGGCCGCCGGGTCCGACGAGTGCGGCGGCGTTGAACAGGCGGTCGCCGTCGCGCTCGATCAGGCCGACGATGGCGTGTACACCAAACTCGCGGCAGTCGGCAGCAAGGCCATCCGTCGTGGGCCCGGGCAGTGGCTCGGCGTAGTCGGCCGCCTCACTCTTGCTGCCGTAACAGTAGCCAGTGACGGCGCACTCGGGGAAAACGATGAGCTTCGCACCGGCTGTCGCAGCGGTGCGAAGGCGTTCGCGGATCGCGTTACGGTTGCGACGAACATCGCCGAGTTGGACGTCCATCTGGACGGCGGCAATCTTCCAGGTGCTCATGCCGCCATTTTCGCCGGCAGCCTAAAAAAGGCGAGTCCCGGCTACTCGGCGGTCAGATCGTCCGCGAATTTGGCTACCGCTTCGTGCGTTAGCGCGAACGGCACCGACTCGCGGCCACTCGCGGTGCGCGACGCTCGATAGCGCCGTAGGCTCGCGGCGTGGTCGCCGATCAGCCGCAGTTCGTAGTATTCGACGCGGTCGCCGCGGATGGCCGGCGTCTCGCTACGCAGCACCGCTTCACCGCGGCCGGCGTCCACTTCAAGCACCTTCAGCGGTTCGAGCAACCCCGTCACCCGCTTGGCCGAGCGAACCGCCCACTGCGTCAGGGTGGCCGCGGTCGGCGCATCGCCGGCCGGGCGGTTCAGCCCGAGTTCTGTCAGCCGACAGCCGACCGATTCGACCGCATCGGCAGTAGCGGCGAGCGACCAGCCCCCGGCGGACAGCGGGGCGGACAGGGCGTGCGGGCCGGGGCCGGCCGTCCGCCATTCACCGAGCCTTGCCAGGAGCACCTCGTCCATCCGAATCTCCGATCGTCTTGCTGGAGTGTTCGCTGCCATCGTACGTCAACAGTGTCGTCTTGCCGTCCACCACGG
>CAZNSL010001264.1:0-1825 GCA_964574975.1 uncultured Alcaligenaceae bacterium
GGCGTCGTGGTCAACGACGCCGAGGGCGATTCGCTGACCCTGAGCGCGGTTTCCGGCAACCAGACGCTGATTCCCAACGCCAACCTGACCGTGGTCCCGGCCAGCGGCGGAGCGGGCACCTATGCACGCACCCTGAGCATCGCCCCGGCCGCCAACCGGCATGGCGGCCCGGTGCTGATCACCTTGACGCTCTTCGACGGCACCAGCACCGTGCAGACGAGCTTCAACGTGACCGTCACCGAGGTCAACGATACCCCGATCGTGGTGGGCGACACGTTGAGCGCGGTCGCCGAGGATTCCGCGAGCCGCGTCATCTCCGCCGCGAGCCTGCTCGCAAACGACTCCGCCGGCCCGCTGGAGAGCGAACAGACGCTCGCGATCAGCGCCGTCGGCGCGGCGGTCGGCGGCACGGTGTCGCTGGGCGGCGGCAACGTCACGTTCACGCCGGCCGCCGATTTCAACGGCACCGCCAGCTTCAGCTACACCGCGACCGACAACGGCACCACCAGCGGCAGCGCCGACCCGCTTTCGGCGAGCGCCACGGTCAGCTTCCCGGTCACCGAAGTGAACGACGCGCCGGTGGCAGGCGACGACACGTTGACGGCGATCGCGGAGGATTCGGGCAATCGGACGATCGCGTTCGGCGACCTGCTGGGCAACGACGTGCGCGGTCCGGCGAACGAGTCGGGCCAGGGCCTGACGGTGAGCGCGGTGGCAGCGGGGACCGGCGGCACGGTGTCGATCGTGGGCCCGAACGTGGTGTTCGCGCCGGCGGCGAACTTCAACGGCACGGCGAGCTTCAGCTACACGGCGACGGACAACGGCACAACGAACGGCGGGCCGGATCCGCTGGGCGACACGGCGACGGTGACGTTCGCGATCACGGCGGTGAACGACGCGCCGGATGCGGTGGACGACGCGGCGACGGTGGCCGAGGACGGCATCGCGAGCACGATCGCGGTGCTGGGCAACGACAGCGACGTGGAGAACGACCCGCTGACGATCAGCGGCGTGACCCAGGGCACGAACGGGACGGTGACGAACAACGGCACGGACGTGAGCTACACGCCGGCGCCGAACTTCAACGGCACCGATACGTTCACCTACACGATCAGCGACGGCGCCCTCAACGACACGGCGACGGTGAGCGTGACGGTGGGCGAGGTCAACGACGCGCCGGTGGCGGCGGACGACGCGCTGGCGTCGATCGCCGAGGATTCGGGCAACCGCACGATCCCGATCGCGAGCCTGACCGGCAACGACAGCGCGGGACCCGGCAACGAGTCGGGCCAGGCGCTGACGATCACGGCGGTGGGCAATGCGTCGGGCGGCACGGTGAGCGTGGTGGGGCCGAACGTGGTGTTCGTGCCGGCTGCGGACTTCAATGGCGCGGCGGGCTTCGAGTACACGCTCAGCGACGACGGCACGACCAACGGGGCGCCGGCGCCGCTGACGGACGTCGGCGCGGTGACGTTCGCGATCACCGAAGTGAACGACGCGCCGAACGCGGCGGACGACACGCTGACGGCGATCGCCGAGGACACGGCCAGCCGGTCGATCCCGTTCGCCGACCTGCTGGGTAACGACGGCGCGGGGCCGGCCAACGAGGCCGGGCAGGCGCTGGACCTGACGGCGGTGCTGGCCGGGACCGGCGGCACGGTGGCGATCTCGGGTACCGACGTGGTGTTCACGCCGACGGCGGACTTCAACGGCACGGCGAGCTTCAGCTACACGGCGACGGACAACGGCACCACGAACGGCGGGCCGGACCCGCTGGGCGACACGGCGACGGTGACGTTCGCGATCACGGCGGTGAACGACGCGC
>CAZNSL010001265.1:0-1821 GCA_964574975.1 uncultured Alcaligenaceae bacterium
AACCGGTGGGACGACCGACGGCAGATAGAACAGGGTGCGATAGATGCCGATGCCCGTCGCGCGCATGTTGAGCAGCACGGCCAGCGCCAGCGAGATCACAAGGCCCAGCGGCACGGACAGCAGTGCGTAGATGGCGCTGTTCTTGAGCGCGACGGTGGCCGTGGCGTCGGTCGTCAGCAGCGCCTGATAATTCTGTAACCCGACCCACACGGGCGGTTGCAGCACGGAGTACTCGGTGAACGAAAAAGCCACGCTGGCGAGCACGGGGTAAGCCGTAAAGGCGGCCAGCCCGATCAACCAGGGCAGCACGAACAGAAAACCCGCGATGGCCTCGCGCCGCCGCATCGGGCTGTATCCGCTCAACGGGTTCAACGAACGTCGCATCGCACGGCCTCGCTGCTCTCGTCACGCTACCGACGCGGCCCGGCCGAGATATCGGCCGGGCCGCGTATTCGGTATGCCTCAGCTGGACGACTTGAGAGTCTTGTCCAGCTCCGCCTGGCTCGCGGTCTGGGCCTCGGTCAGCGCGTCCTTCGGGCTGGACGTCTTGCTGATGATCTTGCTGGCCGCCTCGCGAATGCGGTCGTTGGCGAAGTCTTGCACCGGCGAGTTCCACATCGGCGTCGCGACGTCGAGCTGGCCGCGGAAGAACGCCGTGACCTCGGCCGCGAAGTCCTGGCCGCGTTTTTCGATCGTGACCTTGGGGATCAGGTCCTTCGACACGAGCTTGTTCGCGGGCAGATCCGGGATGTTGTCGAACCAGACCTTGATGCCCTCGACCGCCATGTAGTCGAGGTACTTGAAGGCCTCGGCGACGTGTTTCGACCCCTTCGGGATGATCAGCCAGTTGGGCCAGTAGCCCGAGACACTTGAGGTGCCGCTGGGCCCGACCGGGAATTGCGCGACGTTCCACTTCTCCCAGCCCTTGAACTCGGCGCCATACATGTCGCCGTTGAGCCAGAAGCCGTCCATGTGCATGGCCAGGCGGCCTTCCTGGAAGGCCGGCGGGCGGCCGTTGCCATCGGCGTAGGCGCCCCAATTGTCCGAAGCCGTGACTTTGACCCAATCGCCCTTGTACTGCTCATCGAGCCAGTCCACGAAGTACTGCATCAGCTGGATGTTCTGGTCGGAGTTGATCACGAACTTGCCCGAGGCGGTGTCGTAGAACTGGCCGCCGTTGAGCGCCGCCCAGATCGTCAGTTCGACGGGATCGACGCGCGGCATGAACCCGGCGCTGACCAACGTGTCGCCGTCCCACTGGACGAATTCGGCCGAGAGCTTCTTGAGGTCGTCCCAGGTTTTGGGGAATGAAGCGCGGTCGGTGGGGATGCCCTTGGCCGCGAACGCATCTTCGTTGTAATAGATCGCATAGGTGCCGGCCGTCGCCGGCAGACCGTACGTCTTGCCCTGCCACTGACACGACGCAAGGACGCCGGCCGGCCAGTTCTCGACCTTGGAGTACGTCGACGCCGCCATCAAGTCGTCGAGCGGCTCGACGGCGTTGCGGGCCGCAAACGCGACGGGCGATGTCCAGAGAATCGTCGAATCCGGCGGCGATCCGGCCGCGATGTCGGCCAACAGCACCTGGTTGTAGCTGTCGGTCTCGGTCGTGCCGCAGCGCACTTCGCCGACCTCGATATCCGGGTTCGCGGCCATGAAGTTCTTGCCGATGGTGTTGAACCCGCCGCAGAAGACATCCGAGCCGCCGGGCGTCCAGAAGCTGATCGGCACCTTCGCCCCACCGGCGGCCGTCGTGGCGGCTGCCGTGGCGCCGCCTGCGGCAGTGGGCGCGGCGGTGCCGGCCGGCGCGCACGCGGCAAG
>CAZNSL010001266.1:0-1820 GCA_964574975.1 uncultured Alcaligenaceae bacterium
GTGCGGGTTATCCAGCCGCAGCACTTCGAGCAGCGCGATTTCGGCTTCGCGCTTCGCCCCCGCGAACCCGCGGTTCTTGCTCGCGGCCCGCTGCCAGTCGGCAACGGCCATCAACAGGCGTTGCAGGTGAATCGCATCCAGCTTCATGTCATTCGCTCCGGTTGGGAGCGCCGCCCGCGGGCGGCACTCGGTGTCAGGGTTAGTTCGCGGTCACGGTCGCCGCGAGGTCGTCGGCGCTCTGGTCGTCGGGCAGTTCCACCGTCACCGCGAGCGGGCGCGGGGCGGGCACCTTCACCACCATCCGCACCAGACGGTTCGCGGTCACGCTGTCCACGTTCTCGCGGAAGCGGTCGTTCGCCTCGTCCTCGTCGCACCCGACCTCATACGCGCCGTCCGCGTCCACCTTCACCCACACTTCGATTTCCAGCATTTCGGTCGCCATCGCGTCACCCTCCCGTTGTTCACCGCGTCGTTGCGGTATACGAGTATAATACGCCGTCAACGGCGAAGTTGTCTATACCATTCCGCCGCTTTTGGCGAAATAGTTTTGCCTCGGTGTTCGGTTGGCGGTACACTGACAGCACAACGCGGAGGAAATATGGGCGAGTTGAAAGACGAATTCCCCGGCCTGCTGACAGTGCAACAGGCCGCCGACGTGCGTAAGGTGTCGGCGCGGACCATCCGCGATTGGATCGCGGCGGGCATGGATTCGGTACGGGTGCCGGCGCGCGGCAAGCCGATTCACCTCATTCGCCGGGCCGTTCTCGACGCCTACACCCCACGGCCGCGCGGTGCGGCAAAGGGGAACCAGCACGCCAAGAAGAAAGACAAGAAGGGGGCGAAATGAAGCGGGCGCGAAAAGAAAACTGGCGCGCGCGAAGTAGCACGCAAGCCCGGCACCGCTGCCGCACAACGAACACGCCACCGGCTCGCACCGGTGGCGTGTCGCGTTCCGGGTGGCCGGTCCTCTCCCCCGGCCGTGCCCGCGCGGGCACCGGAACTACGCTTAGCTCTCGGCCGCGGCGCTGCCCGCCGTGCGAATGTCCTCGGCGGCGTCGAGACTGAGTTCGCCCGACTTCAGTTCGCGGGCGTGCCGCAGCATCATTCGCAGCAGCGCCCGCCGGCCGAACGCAAGCCGGGGCGTCGATTGGAACGCCTCGGTGAGCAGCGCGTGCGCCGACTCCGTGCCCGCGGGCAGGTTCGCAGCCGAGCGGTTCAGCAGCGATTCGAGCCACTTCTTGAGCCACTCCACCAGCAGCGGCCCGACCGCTTGCAGGATTGCCGCAATAATCGCTTGCCAGCCCATCACTCGCCCTCCAAGTCTTTGAGGTAGGCCGCGATACGATTGGCCGCTTTGCGGGCTTCCCGCTGCGCGTCCTCGTATCCCACATTGTACCCGGACAGCGCGCCCAGCACGAAGGCGAGCAGCGTGAGCAGCGCGAACACCAGAGCCAGCGCCATCGCTATTCCCCTCGCGCCAGTGTCACGGTCGTACCGGTGCCGGTGGTGAGCCGATACCCGCCCGGCGCGCGTGTCGTGTGGAACTCGTACCGCACCGGCTGCCCGCGCTGGAACCCGCACGCGCACACCGGGTATTCCGTCACGATCACGCGCCCGCGGTCCACCCACCACACGCCCGCGTAGTTCGGCACTTCTGCCGCGCCGTGACAGGCGAGATACGCCCCGGATTCGTGGAGGAACATCACGCCCGGTGTGCCGTTCCAGCGGTAGCACCACGCGCCCGCGAGGTCGGCGGCGGCAACGCGGGGCGCGGGCGGCACGGGTGCCGCTCCGAGGCACAGACACGCCACCAGCACCGC
>CAZNSL010001267.1:0-1820 GCA_964574975.1 uncultured Alcaligenaceae bacterium
GGCGGCGCGGGCCTCGCGCAGGAACCGCTCTTTGGCGTCCGGGTCGGCGGCGCACTCCGGCAGCATCACCTTCAGCGCGAGTTTGCGATCCAAACGCGTGTCGTGCGCGAGGTAGACCGCGCCCATGCCGCCCTTGCCGAGTAGTTTGAGCAGGACGTAGCGGCCGAACTCGGCGGGCAAGTGGCCAGGGCCGCCGGTCTGCAAGCCGGCACGGCGACGATCGCCGGGCGACTGCAACACGGTCGGGTTGGTCTGGTCGGATTTAGGAATGTCGGCGGGCATGGCGTAGCGCTACTGTACCTGATGTTGCGTCCCGCCGCCACCGCCCGCCGGTCCCACGCCGGGCAGATTCAAGTCCTCAAGTGGCTGCACGCGACGGGGGCATAACGCCGCCGGCTACCTATACTGACGAGACCCGCCCGCCCGCGCCCCCCACCCACCGACCGACCGAGGACCGCATGACCGTTCGCACACGTTTGCCCGTCGCCGCGCTGTTGCTGAGCGCGGGCCTGGCCGCGGCCGCCGACTGGCCGCAGTGGCGCGGCCCCGACCGCTCCGGCATCTCGTCCGAGACCGGCCTGCTCACCAAGTTCCCGTCCGGCGGGCCGAGGCTGGTCTGGTCCAGCGACAAGGCCGGCCTCGGCTACTCGAGCTTTTCCGTCGTCGGCGACCGGCTGTACAGCATGGGCCAGGAGGGGCGCGAGGAGTTCGTCTTCGCCCTGGACGTGAAGACCGGCGAGCGGCTCTGGACGCAGGCCGTCGGCGCGGGGTACGAGAACCAGTTCGGCGGCGGTCCGCGTTGCACGCCGACGGTGGACGGCGATGCCCTGTACGTCCTCACCGCCAAGGGCGACCTCGCCTGCCTGGCGGCCGACGGCGGCAAGGTCCGTTGGGCGACCAACGTGGTGGAGAAACTCGACGGCGAGATGATGTCGGGCTGGGGCTACAGCGAGTCGCCACTGGTGGACGGCGAGTTAGTCCTGTGCTGCCCCGGCGGCGAGGGCGGGCACGTCGCCGCCTTCGATAAGAAGTCCGGCGCGCTCAAGTGGCGCAGCACCGACCTGAGTACGAAAGCCGGCTACTCGTCGCTAATCGTCTCGAACGCCGGCGGCGTCCGGCACTACGTCCAGTTGACGCCGGACGGCTTGGTCGGCTTCGCGCCGAAAAACGGCAAGGTCCTCTGGAAGCTGCCGATGCCGAACTTGCGTGTCGCCGTCATCCCGACGCCGGTGTCGCACGGCGACTACGTCTACGGCACCACCGACTACGGCGGCGGCTGCGCCTGCGCGAAGATCGCGTCGGACGGGGCCGGCGGCCTGAAGGCGACGAAAGTGTACGCCAACAAGGTGATGGACAATCACCACGGCGGCGTCGTCCTCGTCGGCGACCACATCTTCGGTTCGCACGGCAACGCGAACAACAGAAAGACACTGCCGTTGGTCTGCCAGGACTTGAAGACCGGAAAGGCGACCTGGTCGAAGGACGGCGCGATTGAACCGAGCTCGATCGTCGCCGCCGCCGGACACCTCTACTGCTACGGCCAGAACACCGGCACCGTCGTCGTCGTCAAGGCGTCACCGGAGGGTTTCGACGAGACGGGGCGCTTCACCATCCCGAAGCAGACCTCGAAGCGCAAGCCCGCCGGCGGCATCTGGCCGCACCCGGTCATCGCCAACGGCAAGATGTACCTGCGCGACCAGGAGTTGCTGTTTTGCTACGACCTCAAGCCGGGGGCGACGACGGAGTGACTTTTCTTTCCCCCCTCTCCCGCAAAGCCGGGAGAGGGGAGCAAAGGCACCCTCACCCCCAGCCCCTCTCCC
>CAZNSL010001268.1:0-1819 GCA_964574975.1 uncultured Alcaligenaceae bacterium
GGCGAGGAAGCCAACGTCAAATACGTTTGTCATCGCGATGGTGCCGTAGCCCAAACCAGCACGGTCGTGTCGGTGCCGCCGGAGTAGAGCCGTTTGCCGTCCGGGCTGAACGCCAGCGCCGTGACCGGGCCGTCGTGCCCGGCGTGGCGACGCAGTTCGCGCCTCGCGGCCCAGTCCCACACGCGGATGACGCCGTCCTCGCCGCCGGCCGCGAGTCGCTTGCCGTCCGGCGACCACGCGACGGCGCGGCCGCCGCCAGGCGCGCCGTCGAACGTCGCGGCGAGTGTGCCCGTCTCCGCGTCCCAGACGAAGACGCGGCGGTCGCCGGGCTTGCCGGTACCGAAACCGTAGCGCGGCGACGCGGCGACGGCGGCGATGAGCTTGCTGTCGGGCGAAAACGCCGCGGCGGCGATGTCGCCCGTTGAACCGTCGAGAGTCCACAACCGCGTGCGGGTGGCGAAGTCCCACAGCTCGACGCGCGTCTCGCGGAGGACCGCGAGCCGGCTCGCGTCGGGGGACACGACGAACTCGAATCCGCTCGGGATGATTTGGCCCGGAATTCGAAACGGAGCAAGTGCTTCGCCCGTCGCCGGGTTCCAGACGTGAATGATACTTCGCCAATTACTGTCGCCGAGTAAATACCGCCCGTCGGTCGTGAAGGCAAGCCGCCGCGCTTGGCCATGCTCTTGGGTGGTTCTGCGCGTCGTTCGGCCCGTGCCGGCTTCGACGAGACGGATCGCACTCATCGATTGGCCGGGCTGGACCGCAACCGTCGTTCCGTCGGGGGAGAACGCGAGTTGGTTGTGGCGCTTCGACCAATCGGGCCGCGGCAGCAAGCGTCCCGTCGCCGCGTCCCACTCGAACAGCGGCAACGGCGACTCCCAGTTCGCAAAGGCCCGCACGACCGCGCCGCCGGCCGCGAACTCGATGCGTTCGATCGCCGACAACGGCTCACCGGCCTCGTCGTGCCGCGCCTGGAGCGTGGCGGCCTCGTACAGCCCGACCGACGCCCCACGGCCGACGGCGATGGTCGCGCCGTCCGGCGCGAACGCGGCCGCGGTCAGAAGGTGATGCACCGGCACGGGGGCGAGAACTTTGTCCGTCTGCGCGTCCCACACGCACAGTCCCTTGGTGTCGTGCGATGCCAGGATGCGGCGGCCGTCGGGCGAAATCGCCGGTGCCGGCTCGGCGCGCGAGGGTCCGAACGGGCGGACGATTTCTCCCGGTTGTCGTCGCAAGTCGCGCAACCGCTGCCAGCCCTCGGTCGCCGTGGAGGCGAGGAGCCATTGGCCGTTTGGCGCGAATACGACACTGGAAGCCCACGAAATCTCTTGATCGGCCCGCGGGACGATGAACAGCGGCTTGCGTTCGGTCGCGTCGAACACGCAGACGCCAATCCCGTGAAGGATGACGGCGACCTGTCTGCCGTCGGGGCTGAACTTCATGAAGTTGCCGGAGCTGCACTCGGGCTGTTCGTGCACGCACGCCGCGGGCAACGTCATTTCGCCCACGGGCGTGCCGGTGTCGGCGGCGACGAACTTGAGCCGGTCGCCCTCGACGTACGCCAACTGCGAGCCGTCCGGCGATAACGTGTGGGCGTTGCGGGTCGCAGCCGCCTTTTCGCCGACGAGCTTGCGTACTTCGCGGCCGGTGGCGGCGTCCCACAGCCGCACCGACAGGTCGGCGTCTTCGGGCTTGCGGCCGCTCGCCGTAATGAGCCGCCGGCCGTCCGGCGTGAACGCAACGAAGCGCACCGCCTCGGCGTGGCCGACGAAGCGGCGCAGCTCGCGCCCCGTTGCCGCATCCCACAGGCGGGCGG
>CAZNSL010001269.1:0-1817 GCA_964574975.1 uncultured Alcaligenaceae bacterium
CGTCGGCTGCCCGGTGATCTTTGACGCGACCCACAGCGTACAGATGCCGGGGGGCCTCGGCGACCGCACGGGCGGCTACCGGGCGATGATTCCCTACCTGGCCCGCGCCGCGGTGGCGGCCGGTTGCGACGGCGTGTTCTTCGAGACCCACCCGGACCCCGACCAGGCCAAGAGCGATGGCCCCAACGCGCTACCGCTCGCCGAGGCGTCCGGCTTCGTCCGCGTCCTGCTCGCCATTCGCGGCGCGCTCGACGCGGCCCTGCCCCGTGAGACCCCCCGATGAGTTTGCGACTTCGTTCGATTGCACTTGTCGTTCTCGCGGCGTCCATCGGCTGCCAGCGCACGCCGGTCGTCACGACGCCGCCACCCGTTCCGACCAAAGCCAAGCCCGCCGCCGACGAGTTGGCCGAGACCGTGCGGGAAGCGGTCAAGAAGTCGAACGACATCGGCGCATGCCGGCGACTGGTCGAGTCACTCAACGCCGCGTTGGCCCGACCGGATGCGCCGCGCCGCCCCGAAGCGCTGTCGCCGGCCCGGCGCGAGTTCCTCAGCAAGGAGTTCGCGCTCGCGCCGGCCGAACTGAACGAGGTCGGTCGGGTCGAGTTCACGCCGCTCGACGCCTACTTCCTCGACGAGTGCTTCCTCCTGCGCGACGCGGCCACCTCGCTCGACGTGAAACACCTGCCGAAACCGGAGCAGGCACGCCTTGCCCTCGGTTGGGCGACGCGCAATCTGCGCACGCTCACCGGGGCGCAGGTGTTGCCGGTGCAATTCCTGCTCCTGCGCGGCGGCGGTTCGCCGCTCGAACATTGCTACGCGATGCTCGCCTTGACGACGCAACTCGGCCTCGACGCCTGCCTGCTCGCCGACCCGGACGGCAAGGCTCCGGACTTCGGCATCTGGGGCGTCGGCATCCTCGACGGCGGCAAGGTGTACGCCTACGACCCGCGACTCGGACTGCCGCTGGGGACGCTAGACGACGTGCGTTCCGGCGCGGCGCTCAAGCCGCTGGCGATCGACGCCAACCTGCCCTACGACGTGACGGCCGAACGGGCCAAGGCGTCCGTGGCGCTGGTGACCGCGCCACTGGGCGGGCAGTCGCCGCGGATGGCATTCCTCGAATCGCTCCTGCCGCCAGGCGGCGGACGGTTGACCGTCGATTTGCCGGCGCTCAGTGCCAGGTTCAAGACGGCCGGCGTCGAAGCACGGACCTGGAACCCACCGTCGGCCCAATCCTATGCGCGCCTCCTCGCCGCGTTCCTGCCGACCAGTGAAGGCGGCACGGACACGGCCGAGCCGGGCAAACGGCGGATCGACACGTACCTGATCGCGTCCGTGCCGTGGAATCTGCTGCCGCCGTTTCTGGGCGAGTTGGGCGGCGAACCGGGCGGCAAGGTGCGGGCCGCGTTCGCCGAGCGCACGACTATGTTCAACCAGCCCGGCCAGGCCCGCGACTTGATCCTGCGCGGCCAGTTCGCCGAGGCCACGGAGCAACTGGTCGCGCATCGGGCACGGATGGCCAAGCGACCGCACAGCGAGCAGGAGATGAAGAAGATCGCCGAGGAGTGGGCGGCGAACGTCACCCGCGACTACGCGAACCTATTGCGGGCCGAGCGGGCGGCAAAGTCCGACCCGGCCGCCGCGGCCAACGTGGTCGCGGCCCGCGAGCGGATGGATGTCTGGTGGCGCGACGCCCGGCTGACGTGGCAGTACATGGACATTCTTGCCAGCGGTCCGCTGACCGCGGAATCCACCTATCTGTTGGCGCTGGCGAAGCACGAGCACAAGCCCGGCGTCATCCTCAGCAGCCCCGTGGT
>CAZNSL010001270.1:0-1814 GCA_964574975.1 uncultured Alcaligenaceae bacterium
CAAGAAGTAACACCCGTGGGCGGTGAAAGCCGCCCGCGTGTTTTCAGGTCGCGTGACGCACAGCCATAGGCCGCGAGCGTCACGCCGCCACGGTCACAGTCAGCCAGCAGACGAGCCTACGGACACCCGCGCAAGCGGCCCGTGGACACCTCGCGCGCGGCAAGTGCCGGAAGCGTGTTTGCACGTTCCACCACTTTCCATTCGAGGTGAATCATGGGTTCTAGTAATCCGAGTCGTTTCCTCAACAACGCGGCGGGCACCGAGTATGCCCTGTCGCCAGAGGAAATGTTCCAGATGGGCGTTGTCGAGGCTTTCCGCGATGAGGTTATCTTCGCTGACAGCCCCGCCATTCAGCGCAAGATCATCAGCCAGGGCAACAGCCACCAGTTCTACCTGATGGCCGACACGCCCGATCCCGAGGAACACACTCCCGGCGATGAACTGCTCGGTCAGCAGTTCGAGATTGACGAAGGCAACATCACGATCGACGGCATCGTTGTGGCTCACCACGACGTTCCGCTCGACCAGATGCGGCTCGCCAACTTCGACATCCTCGGCCCGCTTGCGCGTAAGACCGGCGAGCGTATCGCCCGCTTCTACGACAACCGCCTTGCCCGTCTGCTCGTTCTGACGGCTCGCGGCGCGTCTGTCAACAAGAACGGCCTGACTGTTCACAGCGGCGGTAATCGCGTTACCCGCGACGTTGCCGCTGAGTCGTCCGAGACGGTTGCGTTGGCCTACCCCGTGGACTCCACTGGCGCGGCCCGCTTCCTTGACGACGCGCAGGCTCTCGCCGAAGCGATGGACAACGACAACGTGCCCGAGGGCGGTCGCTACATGTGGATCGACCCCTACATCCGTCGCGTTCTGGCGAAGGACACTGGTATCTGGGACGTGCAGTACGCCCAGAACGCCAGCGGCAACAACCTCCAAAGCCGTCTGATTGGCAAGATCGCGGGCTTCGAGGTGATGGTCGCCAAGAACCGCATCCCGTCCGCCAACGTGACGACTGGCCCGAGCAAGTACCAGGGCACGTTCGAGATTACTGACAGCAACATCGCTGTCGGTCGCCCCGTGGCGATCGTCGCGGCTGGTGGTCAGTACGGCATGGCCCCGGTCGGCATCGTGCAGCACGGCGGCGTCGAGTCGGTCATGGTGCCCGATGAGCGTCGCAACACCGTGTTCGTCAAGTCGCAGGTTCTCATGGGTGCGGGTCAGTTGCATCCGTGGTGCGCTGGCGTTATCGAGGTCAACGACTCCGACGCCTAATCCAACCCACAAGGAGCAACACACATGGCAACGTACACTGCAACTCCCAGCATCGCATCGTCTCGCCCCCCGGCGCAGAACGACGTTGGCACGATTCCTTCGGCGACCGCCGCGCTTGGCGTTTCCAAGAAGGAATACGGCAACGGCGTTCTTCGCCAGACCGTGTTCACTCTGTCCGGCACTGTCGTGACTTGGGTGGACAACGGCGCGTCCGGCGGCTACGGCTCGCTCCAGCTTCTCGACTTCCCCGAGGGGCATATTGCCGTCCTCGGTGCCGTGAGTGATTTCACGGCGTTGACGGCTGGCGCGGGCATTGGCGCAACCGGCGCGGTCCTCCACTCGCTCGGCACCGCTGCCGAGGCGACTGGCGCGACTCTCGACTCCACGCAGGCGGACATTCTGCCTTCCACGTCGCTGACCCTTGTTGGGTCCACCGGCGCGGTTGGTGGCGTCAACACCGCCCTGCTCTTGTCGGACGGCACGGCCACGGCGAAGGACTTGTTCCTGAACCTGGCGGCCAACGCAACCGACTCGACGGCCAACTC
>CAZNSL010001271.1:0-1812 GCA_964574975.1 uncultured Alcaligenaceae bacterium
GTTGGTGCCGCCGTCGTTGTTGAAGTCGGCGTTGTTGCCGAAGAACCCGGCGATGAAATCGAAGAAGTCCTGGCTGGTGAGCGAGCCGGACATGTTCCAGTCGCAGGGGCACGGCGCGGTAACGGTGAGGATCGCGGCGGTGCTGAGCGAGGAGCCGCAGGTGTTCGACACGCTTACTCGATACGAGCCGGCGTCCGAAGCCATCACATTGGAGAAGGTGAGGGTCCTCGTCGTCGCGCCCGGGATCGGCTGGCCGGCGCGCTGCCACTGGTACGAGAGCGGGCCGCTGCCGGCGACGATGACGCTCAGGACCGCCGACTGACCGGCGGGGACCGAGACATTCTGAGGCTGGGTGGTGAACGTCGGGGCGGAGAGGCCCATCGCCCAGCAGACGGAGCGCTCGAGCAACTGGCGCGCGGCGGGGGTGGCGGCGGGGAAGGAGTTGTCCTCGAAGAAGCAGAAGACGCGGCGTGCCGGGGTGACGTACCCGCCTGCGACGGTCGCCCCCGCCTCGGCGACCATGATCGCGCCGTCGGTCGAACCCGTTCGGCGAGCCAGCACCTGCGTGCCCGCGCCAAAGGTGCCGGTGCCGACGCTCATGTTCTGCGCCGACGAGTAGACGGCCACAGAGCCGAGCGCGAGCCCGCTGGTGATGGGGTGTGAGTTGTTCACGATGTCGATCGTGGTGCCGCCGCCGACGACAACGCCGTTGTCGGTGAGGGACTCGCGGGCGGGCCGCAGGAGCGCGTTTTCCCAGAAGAGCATCGGCAGGTTGACGGTGCGGAACTCGCCCGCGACGTTGGCCGACGAAATGGTGGAGGAGGCGACGACGAGGCCGTACTGCGCGGCGAGTTGGGCGGCGGAGGGCCGGTTGGCCGGCTCGTCGTCGAGGGCGACGACTTCGTAGCCAAGCGAGCGGAGGTGATCGGCGACGGCGAGGTCGGCGGCGGTGGGCGGGAGGGAGACGCCGATCATCGCGACGCGCGGCACCGCGCCGACGCGGATGTACCCCGGCTTCTGCACCACGGCGAGCCCGGCGGAGCCGGTGACGCTGAGGCGGACGGTGTAGAGCCCGTCGTCGTTGTACGTGTGCGCGGGGTTCTGGAGCGTGCTTGTCGCGCCGTCGCCGAAGTCCCAGAGCCACGCGGAGGGCGAAGGGACGGTGGAAAGATCGGTGAACTGGACGCTGAGCGGCGCGGCCCCGGAGGTTGTGTCGGCGGAGAAATCGGCGTCGCCGACGAAGCGGACGCGGAGTATGTTCGAGCCGCGGTCGATGGGAGAGGCGTAGTTGAGGTCCTTGTAGAAGTCGGAGAAGTAGAGTCCGTCGGGCCCGGCGGAGAGCGCGACGATCGTGCCCTTGCCCCCGCCGACGTACTCGATCAGCGGCGTGGGGCCGCTGACAAGATTCCCGGCGGCGTCGACGACAAACTCGCTGATGCGTTTGCCGTTGCCTTGCGGGCCGGTCGCCCACGTGGGGCCGGATTCGGAGACGAAGGCGTGGTCCTGCTTGGCGGCGGGGAACTGGCTGCCGGCGAAGGTAGAGGGCTGGATGAAGGCGATGTTGACGGGGCCTGTGGCGGGGTTCCAGTTGTAGATGGCGAAGTTGGCCATGCTGGCATCGGAGCCGTTCCAGAGGTAGTTGCGCCCGCGGACGATTTTGGCGAAGCGGTCGACGCTGGGGCCGTTCTCGACTTCGTAGTGGGAACCGTCGCTGGCGCGCCACGCGCCGCCGAAGGGGTTGCGGACGCCGTAGGCGAAGACGTAGTCGCGTGAGTTGATGCCGTCGGTGGCGGAGTAGAAGGGGCCGAAGAC
>CAZNSL010001272.1:0-1810 GCA_964574975.1 uncultured Alcaligenaceae bacterium
GCCGCGGCTGTGGGCGTAGGCGACGGCCTGACACACCTGCTCGAAGACGCCCAAGAGCCGCGGCTGGTCGTCGGCCGGGTTCGGCCGGCCTTTCAGGAGCGCCGCCAGAGTGTGCCCCTGCACGAGCTTCATGGTGATGAACGGCCGGCCGTCGTCGAAGCGGCCCAGTTCGTAGACCGGGACGATCGCCGGGTGCTGCAACTGGCTACAGATGCGCGCCTCGGCGACGAAGCGGGCGCGGGCGTCGTGCTGGTCGCGGTGCGACTCGCGCAGCACCTTGACGGCCAGCTCACGGCCCAGGTGCCGGTCGCGGCCGCGCAGGATCACGCCGATGCCGCCGCGGCCGACCTCGTCGAGCAACTCGTAGCGGTCCGTCCCGGCGGCCGGCCGATCCGCGGGATTCGCGGGAGAATCGTCGGTTGCTCGCCACGTCTGGTCGGGGGCCGCGACCAGTTCGCGGCAGACGCTCTCGACCTGAATCGCATCGTCGGGTAGGCGCAGCAAGTAGTCGGCGGTGGCCGGACATTCGCCGGCGCGGCGACGGTAATCCCAGTCGAGAAGTAAAAGCTGCCGTAGAAGCGCCGGTCGCACCGCGTCGCCGGCCGCACCAAGGTATTCCTCCAGCCGCGGCCGTGCCCCGGCCTTCAACGCCGCCTCGAAGGTGTCGCAGGCGTCGTCGATGCGGCGGGCATCGGCCGGCGAGATCGCCGGCGACAGGAGCGTGTCGCTCACGGCGGAGTTACCTCGCTCCAGATGATGCGAATCGTGTCGAGCTTGCGGGCGACGGTGCGGCGCGAGCAGTCGAGCTTTGCGGCGACCTCGTCGTTGCTCAATCCTTCCATCTTCCACACGGCCACTTGTCGCAGGCTGTCGTCGCCGAGTTGGTCGAGCAGCCGGCGATACTCCTCGGCCACCTGGGCGGCGAACTCCGGCGTCGGCTCGTTGCCGACGACCTGCTCGATACCGGCGATGGCGGAGGCGTCGGCCGCCGGGCCGAGCCGCGACTCGCCTTGCAGGTTGCCGCCGCCCTGCCGCTGGGTGCGCTCGTGGGCGACCTGATCGAGCGCCTTGCGCGCGGTGATGACCACCAGGAGCCGCCAGAGGTTGTCGCGGTCGTTGAGCTGCGGGAAGCGGCCGCGGTTGACGCCCTGGAAGAAGCTGTGGAATGCGTTCTGGACGACATCCTCCTCGTCGACGACGCGGCGTCGCGCGGCCTGGAGCTTCTGCCGGGCGAGGGCGACGAGTTGGCGGTGGTAGCGCTCCCAGAGGCGCTGCGTGGCTTCCGCGTCGCCGCTCTTGAGGGCGGTCACCCACCGCGTCACTGAGCCTTCCGACGACATGGCATTCTCCCGAAGGCGACGAGCGACGGGTTGGCCCGCGATCAAAGAAACGGCCCATCGGCAATTCTATCCGCCGTCGGCGAGATTTTTTTCCCGCACCCTTTGGCATCGTCGCACCGCGGCGGCGGATGGAACTCGTAGCGGCTGCTCGCGGGGTCATGCCTCCGCACCGCGGACAGCCTACTCAACCGCGGGGGCGATCGCCCGAACGAGGTGCGGCAATGGAACAGATGAATCGCTTCGAGGATGTGTCGGCGTCCGAACTCCGCGAGGTCGAGGGCGGCGGTTGGTTCATGAGCGCCGTCCGCTGGGTCGCCCGGCACATCGGCATCAGCGGCAAGGACATGGGCGGCAATCCCGCGGCCGTAGTCTCGGTCAAGGGACAGTGGTCGGGCAATCCGTGAGCCAGCCCCCGCGTTCGCGACGCCGCGAGCCGAGCTTGCGAGGCGAGCGCTCATGCGCTCGCCTCG
>CAZNSL010001273.1:0-1810 GCA_964574975.1 uncultured Alcaligenaceae bacterium
AGTCCGCGCCGACACCGAATCCCATGACCGCCGCGCTCGCGTCCGGAGTAACATACCCCGGCAACAGAACTCCTGCCGCCGCGCGCCGGCTCGACGACCTGGTCGTCACCGCCGCGAACGCGGCGCAGGCCGACGGCTACCGCCTCCAACTCCAGCGCCGCCGCCGCGACGGGTTGATCGACCCCGCTACGCGCGTCCACGTCGTCGCCGACCCCGACGGCCGTCGGGCTGGCTCCGGCGGCGCGACCCTCGCCGCGCTGGCCGAATTGGCCCGTGGCGGCGAGCCGTTCGCCGGTCGCCGCGCCGTCGTCCTGCATGCTGGTGGCGACAGCAAGCGATTGCCCGCCTACGCCGCCCTCGGCAAACTGTTCGTGCCCTTGCCCTGCACGACGCCGGACGGCCAGCCCGCGGCGCTGTTCGACTTGTTGCTCGCAAACCTGCTGCGCACGCCGGCCCCGCGGGACGGCCACGTCCTGGTGGCCTCTGGCGACGTGCTGCTGACGTTCGACCCGGACGAGGTCGATTTCGCTCGCCCCGGCGTCACCGGCGTCGCGTTCCCCGACAGCCCGGAGCGCGCCGCCCGCCACGGCGTATACGTTGCCGACGCCGCCGGCCGCGTCGTCGACTTCCTGCAGAAGCCCGACCGCACCGAACTCGACGCGCGCGGCGCGGTGGACCCCCTCGGCCGTTGCGCCGTGGACACGGGCCTGATGAGCCTGGCCCCCGACGCGGCCGACGCGCTGTTGAGCCTCGCCAACCTCGTCGGCACGGCCAGCGAGATCGACCTGTACGAGGATGTCGCGCTGGCGCTGGCCCGCCGCGTCACGCCCGACGAGTACGCCCGCCGCGTCCTGTCGCTGCCGCGCAACGTCGATCCGGCGCAGCGGGCGAGACTCGAACGCTTGTACGCCGCGGTGCGGCCGCTGGCGTTCCACGTCTGTGTCCTGCCGTACTGCGACTTCTTCCACATCGGCACGACCCGCGAGTTGCTCGCCGGATTGCTCGGCCGGTCGCGCACATCGTCGGGCTATCACTTCCGCAACGGGGCGCGGGCGACGCTGCCGGTCGACTTCCCGGCCGGCCGTGCGTTCGCGTTCAACAGCGTCGTTGAGACGCTACCGGCCGATTGGGGCGAAGCGACCGTCCTCGAAGCGTGCCACGTCCGCGCCCCGCTGACCCTCACGCGCCGCAACGCGGTCGTCGGCTTGCCCGCCGAGGCGACGCGCCCGGTCACGCTACCGGACGGCGTCGGCTTGACGGTGTTGCCGGTCGGCACGACCGACTGGGCCGCGGTCGCGTTCCACGTCGACGACCCCGGCGACTTCGGTGCGCGCCGTTGGCGGATCGGGTCTGCCGATGAGGCGGTCGCCGATGCACTCGACGCTGAGAATCCGCGGCGAGCCGGGAGCGGCAGCGACCGGAGCACTCCGATCGCGGACGCTCCCGGCTCGCCGCGCAAGTCGCTCGCCGAAATCGTCGCCGCCGTCGATCACGGGCGGCTGGTCGAACACCGTGCGAACCTCCAGCGCTTGGGCGCACTCGGCCGGCCGCTCGAACGGCTGGCCGCCGAACCGGACCTTGCCGCCGGGCCGCTCGCCGACCTCGTTCGCACCAACGACGAAGCGGCCGACCTGCTCGAAGCCATCGCCGCCGGACTGCCCGGTTGTCCGAACCCGATCGTGCCGCGGGCTTTCGTCCTGGCACAGCACGTCCGACAGCGGGCCGCTCACCTGCCCGGCCAAGCCCACGGCCGCATCGATGCCGCCTGCCGCGCGCTCGCCGGCGACGGCGGCACCGCGGCCCTCGGTCG
>CAZNSL010001274.1:0-1808 GCA_964574975.1 uncultured Alcaligenaceae bacterium
CTCAACGCCGGCCAGAGCCGGCTGGCCGTGGGCGTTCCCGTCCCGGTCATGGATGACGGGACAATCAACCTGCCGTTGGTCGATTCTCTCCGCGTCCGGGGCACGTCGCTAAACGTGGTGCGCGAGCAAATCCGCGATGCCTACACGAGTCGCGGTATTATGGTCAAAGGAAAAGACCGCGTCCTGGTGACCCTCGCACAGCCGCGGACATACGCGGTCACGGTCGTCCGGCTTGCGACGGGGGCGACGACGGCCGTCGAGCTGCCGGCGTTCGACAACGACGTGTTCACAGCCCTGGTCAAGAGCGGCAACTTCATGGCGCTCAGTGCCACGAACACGCTCGTCATCCACCGCCGCCGCCCGCGCGGCACGAACGACAACCAGCAAACGACGATCCGCCTCGTCCACAAGTCCGGGGAGCCGCTGCCGTTCAAGCCGGAGGACATCGTCCTCGAATCCGGCGATGTCGTCGTCATCGAAGGCGTCGAGCCGGCCAAGCCGTGACCCGGTTCCGCCAGTCGTCCGCAAACGAGCGCCGGCCGCGCGGGGAAAACCGCGGGCCGGCGCACTTTTTTTGCTTGCGTCCCCTCACTCCGGCCGATACCCTGAGCTTATCGCCATAATTCTTCCGTCGTGTGACGGTTGCGTGCATTTCGCCCCCAGCGCTGGCGAGGGCCGACAGGACCGGCCACATCTCGACGACGTACCAATTCCCGTGCAGGAGATAGCGCACCCATGAGCAAGACTCGTGGCGAAGAGTTCGCGGCGTTACTCGTCAAGAAGCGCGTCCTCGGACCCGACCAGGTCGAGGAGGCTCGCGGTATGGCCGCGCAGACCGGCGTTCGCCTCCAGGACGCCCTGGTCAAACTCAACTACTGCACGGCCGCCGAAGTGATGCGGGCCATCGCCGAACACCACTCGATGCCGTTCGTCGAACTGAAGGGCACGACCATTCCGACAGCCGTCGTCGAGTTGGTCCCCGAATCGGTGGCCCGCGAAAACACGATCATCCCGTTCACGCACGAGAACAACGCCCTTCAAATCGTCATGTCCGACCCCAACGACCTCGACACCATCGAGAAGTTGCGGTTCATCCTCAACAAGGACATTCAACCCGTCCTCGCCGACCGCGAGGAGATCATCCAGGCCATCAACGCCCACTACGGCCAGAGCGAGACCGAGTCGGTCGACTCGATGCTCAGCGAATTCACCGACACGCAGATCGACTTCACCGAGACCGAGGCAACCGCCTCCACCGGCGGGCCGGAGGAGAGCGATTCGCCGGTCGTGAAGCTGGTGAACCTCTTGATCCAGGAGGCGGTGAAGGCGCGGGCCAGCGACATCCACATCGAGCCGTTCGCCGACCGGGTGCGCGTTCGCTACCGGATCGACGGCGTCCTGGTCGAGCGCGACAGCCCGCCACGGCGGCTCTTGGCCCCGCTCACGTCGCGCATCAAGATCATGGGGAACATCGACATCTCTGAGAAGCGTCGGCCTCAGGACGGGCGCATCAAGATTTCCATTCAGGGGAACCACTACGACCTGCGCGTCAGCCTGCTACCGTCGGTTCACGGGCAGTCCACGGTCATGCGCATCCTGGACCGGGGTAATATCCAGGTGTCCATTAAGGACCTCGGTTTCGGCGACGAGGACCACAAGCGGTTCCAGACGATCATCAAGCGGCCCAACGGCATCTTCCTGGTCACGGGGCCGACCGGGTCCGGAAAGACCACGACGCTGTACGCCGCCCTGAACGAGCTAAACCGCCCGGATCGCAAAATCATCACGGCCGAGGACCCGGTCGAGTA
>CAZNSL010001275.1:0-1808 GCA_964574975.1 uncultured Alcaligenaceae bacterium
GATCGCCGGTGACCTGCTCTAGCAGGATGTTCTGTGCCGCAGTGGCAGCTGTCCGCAGATAGAGTTGGTAATTCCCGGCGGCAAAGGTGCGGGTGTAGTTCAGCCACTCGCCCTGGCGGACGAGGCCCACGGAATAGTCCTGGGCTCCGGCGGCCGCGAATGCCGGGCGCGCATAGTCGCCCGCGAGGGCGGTGTCGACCGGGTCCGAACTGCGGTACGCACCGACCGAGGCCGGCGAGGTCTCGTGGAAGTCGACGTCCGCCGTGCCGGCGAGGCCGTTGTAACTTCCGACCGGCGGGTTGTCGGTGAACTGGCCCGACGAATGGTTGTAGTCCTCGGCTTCGACCACGGTCGCCGTCGAATCGGTGAACGTGTCGAAGAAGAAGCGATTGGTCGCCGAGCGGCCGTCCTGGTCCGAGACAATCAGCGTTCCGCGGTAGATGGTATTCGGCGTGAGCGCATTGTAGGCGATCTTGCGGGCCTGGCTGGTGCCCGTGAGGGCGACTGCGCCGCTGACGTCCTGGCCGTTGAGCACGAGCTTGATGCCGCTGGCGGAAAGGCCGTTTGCGCCCTGCGTGGTGGCCTCGGCTGTGATGCCCGCCGCGGCGTCCACGAAAGGCGCCCCGATGCCGGGGGACACGTTGAGGATTTCAGGGGGCAGGTTATCGAGGGCGCCGCCAGGGAAGGCGGCCCCGAGCTTGTAGGCGACGAAGTCCACATCCAGTGCGGCGTTTTGCGGGGTCGCCGTCATGCCCATCGCCAAGTACGTCATACCGGCGTAGTCATTGCCGTTGCCGGCCGTCATCTTGAACACCGTCGGGGTCAGGTTGCCGTCGACATAGACGAATGCCTGATGAGTACCGACGTTGGCCGGGTCCTTGCGCAGCACGATCCAGAACACGTGCCAGTCGGTTGGGTCGATCGCGACCACGTTGGTGGCCGAGCCCTGGCCGAAGTTGACGTTGCCCGAGACTGCGTTGCCGTTGAACTCGTTCATCGTCAGGCCCGAGAAATTCGCCGTTGGGGTATAGGCGCCGCCGGTCGTGTCGTTCTTCACGGTGAGCGAGAACGCGATGGCGCCGCCGCCGGCCTGGGCGATCACGAAGTTGCCCTTGCCGCCGTCGCTGGTGACATAGCCGTCGCCCTCGGCCGGATACGGCTTCACACCGTCGGCCTGCTGGTTCTGGCGGTGCCAGCCGTCGAGCGGTCCGGTCGCCTTCGCCGGCGTGGGAATACGCGCGCGGAAGGACAGTGTGATGCCCTCGTCCATCTGGGTCTCCGATCCGCCGTCGGCCGTGATGTTGTGGCCGAAGTAGATCTTGCGGTTGGAGGGGTCGGTGAAGCCGTAGTTGCGGGGGTCACCGGTGTCCTGGATGCGGAGAAAGGTGGTGCCGCTCTCGGCGATGGCACTGACGCCGCCGGGGGCATTGCTGCCGAGGTAGCCGCCCGCGGCATTGAAGACGCCGCCAACTTCCGAGCCGTCCCAGGCATCCGAGCCGTTGTTATGGCTCCAGGTGCCGTCGAGGGCATCGAAGTCCGAACCGGCACCCGGCTCGCGCTTGTCGCCCTCGAACTTATAGGTCCAACCGCCGGTCGGCGGTGCGAAGCTCGGCGGGAAGGAGGCCCCGAGCTTGTAGGCGACGAAGTCCACGTCCAGCGCGGCGTTCTGCGGCGTCGCCGTCATGCCCATCGCCAGGTAGGTCATGCCGGCGTAGTCGTTCCCGTTGCCAGCCGTCATCTTGAACACGGACGGAGTGGCATTGCCGTCCACGTAGATATAGGCCTGATGCGTGCCCACGTTGGCCGGG
>CAZNSL010001276.1:0-1805 GCA_964574975.1 uncultured Alcaligenaceae bacterium
TTCGACCAACCGCCACGACTGGGCGGCGGTCCTGTGGGCGGGCGGCCAACGGTTCGTCAGCCCGACGTGTCACCTGGACGTGCTCGACCGCATCGGCGGCGGCGACGGCTTCGCATCGGGGCTGATCTACGGCCTGATCGCCGGCCGCCCGCCAGAGGAAGCACTGCGGCTCGGCTGGGCGCACGGGGCGCTGCTGACGACCTTCCCCGGCGACGTGACCATGGCACGGCTCGACGAGGTGGAAGCATTCGCCAAAGGCGGTTCGGCCCGGGTGCAGCGTTAGTGCCCAAGGGGTCGATTTGACTTCGTCTGCCACCGACGCATACTTGAGTGCCCCTTTCCGGTTGCGCCAGGTGAGCCGTCAGCGTGCCCACGGTGGAGAGCTACGAGTCGAGCATCGTCGGCACGGCCGTGCAGTTCACCGGTACCGTGCTGGTCGCGCTGTTGTGCGGCATCCTCTTGCGCACCTTCCGCCGTCGATTTCTCACGTACTGGGCTGCCGCTTGGGCCTGCCTCGCGCTGGCGCTGGCAGCCCTGTTATCCGCATTCACCCTGCCACGATTTGCGCCCCTGGCTTTGCCCTGCTACTGCTTCCTCGAGTACGCCTGCGGCTACCTGTGGCTGGCCGGCTGCCGCAACCTGCACGGCGACTTCGCGCTCGGCCGGCGAGACTGGGTGCTGACCGCACCCGCCGCTGGTGTCGCGCTCGCTCTGCCGTGGGTCACGCGCGACATCAACGGCCTGATGGCCGTCCATGCGCTGATCATGGCCTGCCTGTTCGCCGCGTCGTTCGCCGCGCTGTTCGCCGGACGGCACACCACCCGCGGGGCCGGTATCGGCGTGATGATGGCCGCCCTGTTCGTCCTGACCGTCGACTTCCTGCACTACGCGCCGCTGTGCGGCTACTGCTACCTCAGCGGCCAGGAACGCAACTTTCCCCACCTGCGATACTCGTCGCTGTACGACCTGATGCTCGAAATGCTGCTCGCTTTCGGCATGGTCATGGTCGTCATGGAGTTGGTCCACGACGAGTTGGTGGCCGCCAACCGGGAGTTGCGCACGACCGGCAACCGGCTGCGGCGGCTCGCCGAGTGCGACGCCCTGACGGGCACGTTGAACCGCCGCGCCTTCGACAGCCTGCTGGCCGAGACGCCGTTCGGCGACGCGCTGACCGGATGCGTCGCCGTCCTCGACATCGACAACCTGAAGCCGATCAACGACACGCTCGGCCACGCGGCCGGCGACCGCACGATCCGGCTAGTGGCCGACACGCTGCGGAGCGTTATCCGGCCGGACGACCTGTTGTTCCGTTGGGGCGGCGACGAGTTCCTGATCCTGTGGCTCGGCCCGGTGCGCGAGTCGGACGCGGCCCACCGACTGGACCGGCTCAACGAGGAATTGACGCGGAACGCCAGGCTCGGCGATGTGCCCTACCCGACCGAGCCGACGGTGTCGTACGGGCTGGCGCAATTCGCCAGCCGCGAGGAATTACCCGAGGCGATCCAGGTGGCCGACGAGCGGATGTACGCACGCAAACAGTCGCGGTCGGGCCGCGTCAGGCAGGTGGTTGCGGCGGCTCGCTGACCAACTGTGCTACGCCGTCACCACCGGCAGCCGCCGGCGGCCGTGATCCTTCGCTGGCGGTGCGCCGGTCTTGGTCGCGGCGTGTTCCCGCTCGAAGCGATCGACCTCCTCCAACAGCGCGTCCACCATCTCGGCTTCGAGGACGCGGCGCACGATCTCGCCGTTGCGGAAGATCACGCCCTTGCCGTCGCCGGCCGCGATGCCGATGTCGGCTTCCTTCG
>CAZNSL010001277.1:0-1803 GCA_964574975.1 uncultured Alcaligenaceae bacterium
GCTGCGTGGACCTCTTGCGGTACATGATCTCGAAGGAGAAATAGCCACAGATGAACACAGATAAACACAGATGAATACAGGAACCATTTCTTGTATTCATCTGTGTTTATCTGTGTTCATCTGTGGCTATTTCCTATTCGGAGGCGAACATGGCGAAAACTACCCTTGCCGACTTACCCGATCTCCAGGGCAAGCGCGTCCTGATCCGCGTCGATTTCAACGTGCCGCTCGACAAGAAAACCGGCGCGGTCAAGAACGACCGCCGCATTCGCGGGGCGTTGCCGACCATCAAGACGCTGCTCGACCGCGGGGCGGCCGTCATCGCCATGAGCCACCTCGGCCGGCCGGAGAAGGCCGACGCCGACGCCCGCAAACTCCTCACCATGGACAAGGTCGCCGCACGCTTCGGCGAGTTGCTCGGCAAGCCGGTCAAGAAGGCGGCCAATGTCGTCGTCGGCCCGGAGGTCATGGCGGCGGCGTCGGCCTTGAAGCCGGGCGAGGTACTGCTCTTGGAGAATCTACGCTTCGACCCGCGCGAGCAGAAGAACGACGCCGAATTCGCGGCGGCGCTGGCGGCGCTGGCCGACGTGTACGTCAACGACGCCTTCGGCACCTGCCACAACGACAAGGACGCCTCGATGGTCGCGGTGCCGGCGGCGATGAAGGCGGCCGGCAAGCCGCGGGCCGTCGGGTTGCTGGTGGCCAAGGAACTGCACGTCATCGACGGTCTGATGGCGTCGCCGAAGAAGCCGGTGATTGCCGTCATGGGCGGGGCCAAGGTGGCGGACAAGATGGCGTTCATCAACGCCTTGCTCGGTAAGGTGGACCGCCTCCTAATCGGCGGCAAGATGACCTACGCCTTCCTCAAGGCCCAGGGCACGAGCGTCGGCGCGATGCAAATCCCCGACGAGGAAGTGGCCGCAGCGACGAAGTTGTTGCCGCAAGTCGGTACGAAGATCGAACTGCCGGTCGATTCGCTCGCGTGCAAATCGGACGATCTGACGCAGACGAAGGTCTTCGCCGGGCCGATCGACGCCGGCTACGAAGGCGTGGACATCGGCCCGAAGACGCTGGCCAAGTACGCCGACACGATTAAGTCGGCCGGCACGGTGATCTGGAACGGCCCGGTTGGCTGGTTCGAGCAGCCGGCGTTCGCGGCCGGCACCAAGGGCATTGCGGCGGCGATGGCCGACAGCGCGGCAACGACGGTGGTCGGCGGCGGCGAGACGGCCGAGGCCGTCGAACAGTTCGGCTACGACGCCAAGATGACGCACGTCTCGACCGGCGGCGGGGCGTTCCTGGCGTACGTCGAAGGCAAGAAGTTCGCGTCGTTGGCGCAGATCGACGATAAGTAGTCTCCCCGCCCCAGCTTTGTGAGCGAGGGGGACGCTGGCCTGCGTGAGCGGTTCGGGATCGTCACTGACCCAGCGCAACCTCGACCTCCGCGTCGAACACCAGCCGCGGGTCGCCGCGGCCGGCGAGCGTTCGCGCCAGCACCGCGATCGTCCGCGGGGCGACGCCGCTGAACAGCGTGCGGCCCTTGTGCGTCACCGTCACTGGCTTGTCGAGGTTTGTCGCACGGTCGTCGAGGCGTACCAGGAGCGTCGGCACACCTTCAGCCGCGGCGATGTCGATAGTCTGGCCAACACGTTTGGCGTCCACGAACGCCTTCGGCGACGCCTTGCCCGGCGGCACGGCCAACCAGTAGAAGCGCTCGTGCGGCACGGCCTTCGACTGTGCCCAGACGACGCGGTCGGGCAGCGGGTTGCGGCGGAACTTCGCCATCCACGGCAGGGCGACCTT
>CAZNSL010001278.1:0-1803 GCA_964574975.1 uncultured Alcaligenaceae bacterium
GCGGCCGGCAGAGCCGGCAAGGCAGTGCGTTCCCAGGCGGAGCCTGGGAACGAGGGCTACGCCTCGGCAATCCGCGCCAGCAGTTCGTCGATGTGCCGTTGGTGCGCTTCGATCTGTCCCTGCCGACGCAGCACCTCCGCCAGCAGTTGATCCCGCTGCGAGTATGCCCCAGGCTGTGTGCTGTCGTCCGCTTCGATGACGCTGACTTCGCCGTGGCCCTCGATGGTCGCCAGCTTCACCTGTTCCGGCCGTTCGACGCCGTGCTGCCGCAATTGCGATAGCAACTCGTCCTCCGTCACGAGCTGGCCACGCAGGTTCTCGCCGAGGACGCGGCCATTGCGGATCAGTTCAACCGGCGGGCGATCGACCAGCCATCGCAGGAACGGCGAGTAGTACGTCAGCCAGTCCACCGCGGAGCTGCAAACCAAGATGGTCGCCCCGGTGAGCAGGGCCGCCGGGACCGAGTTGTGATTGCCGGTCATGCCGTTCGAGACCGCGTCGGCAATCAGGGCCGCAACCAGAAAGTCGGATAGTCCGACCGTGCCGGTCTCCCGCCGCGGCAGGACGCGGATGACCACGAGCAGACCGATGTAGACGAGGACGCCGCGGAGGATCGGCTCCAGGAGCGGCGCGTCGAGGATGAAGACACTCTGCCACTCGGGCCAGAACCAGTGCATGACGTGCCTCCACCAGTGGGCGTTGGCCCGCCTCACGGCGTGCGGTGCAGGCGGCGTACCGAAGCGTCACTCGACCGCGCCGTTCGACCCCGGCGCAAAGCGGCGCAGATACTCGACCTCGCGGCGCAGGAGTTCGACCTCGGCCTCGGCCGCGAGTCGGGCGATCTGCTCGCGTAGCCGCTCGACTTCCGACTGGCCGCGCTGCGCCTCCTCCTGCGCCAGCGCCGCCTCGGACTGCTTCGCCGCCGCCTCGGCCGCGGCGCGGTCGGCGTCGGCCAGCAGCCGCAGCGCGTCCGATTGCGCCTGAGCTGCCGCGACCTGGGCGGCCGTCGCCCGGCCGAGTGCCCGGCCAACCTCGGCCTGGTGCCGGGCCGCCTGCGACCACAGCGCCTCCAGTTCGCGCCGCTGTCGCTCGGCCGCCTGCGCCGCGGCCAACTCCTCCGGCGACGGCAGCCAGCGCTGCGTCGTCGGGTCGTACAGCCGCAGCCGATGGCCGTCGGCCAGGAGGTGCAGGCCCAGCACGTTCGACGGCAGCACTCCCGCCTCCGGCTCGATCTTCAGGTAGCCGGCGTTGTGCAGCCGGTAGCCCTGGAGCGGCGGATCGAGCGCGTCGCCCTGCGGGTCGAACAGGAAGTACTCCGGGACAAGCAGCACGTCGCGGTAGAGTCGGAACTTCTCCTCGGTGTCCTCGGTGCGGCTGGCCAGCGTAGTGACTTCGAGGACGAAGTCGGGAGCCTTGCCTTCCTCCCACACGAGGTAGTTCGGCCGGTCGTGCTTGGCGACGCCCCGGGCGACGAACAGGTCCGGCGTGACGTGCCGCCGCCGGTCGCCGGGGACGTAGAAGACGAGCAGCTCCGCCGCGACGTAGACGAACGGGTCGATGAAGTGGGCGTCGAGCGAGCGCCGGAGTTCCTCGACGAGGGTACGGTGGAACTCGGTCTCGGCGCGCGGCCGGCCGGCGCTCGAGGGGTAGTCGGCGTTGGAGGGCGCGCGGCTCGCGGGGGCGGTCGCCATCGGCGGCTCCGGGGGGCTATGTTATTGTGTGTTAAAGTCGCGGGGGAAGCCAGCGAACTGCTGGAGTTCACCCAGTGTTGGACTTGCCGTAAGTCCTTGCGGTTGAGAATCC
>CAZNSL010001279.1:0-1800 GCA_964574975.1 uncultured Alcaligenaceae bacterium
GGTCGCTGCGCGACGCGCTCGCTCAGGCCAACGCCCGCGTGTTCTCGCAGGACGTAATTACGTTCTCGGGCGCGACGGGAACGATTACGCTGGCGACGGGCCTGTTCATCGCCGACCCGGTGACGATCACGGGTCCGGGCGCGGCCAACCTGACGCTCGACGGTGGCGGCACGGTGCGGCCGATCTCCATGGCGATCGAAGGCTCGGCGGTGGTCAATATCTCCGGGTTGACGGTCACCAACGGCACGGCCGGCACGTCGACCCGCGGCGGCGGCGGACTGTTCCTGTCGCAGGAGACCGTGACGCTCGATGGCCTGGTGGTCTCCAACAACACGTCCCCGAGCGGTTCGGGCGGCGGCGTCAACGGCGAGCGCGGCGGCACCGTGACGATCCGCAACAGCACGTTCTCCGGCAACGCAACGCAGGGGACAGCCGGCAATAATGGCGTCGGCGGCGGCATTGGCATCGGGGCATACGGCGGCTCGACGGTCCTGATCGAGAACTGCACGGTCACGGGCAATTCCGCCGGCCACTCCGGCGGCGGCATCGGCGATCGCAACGGCAGCAACATGATCGTCCGCAACTCGACCATCTCCGGCAACACGGCTGGAAATGGTGCCGGCGGCGGGTTCTACATGGGCTACAACGGGTCCGCGCTCGTCGAGGGGACGACCATTTCCGGCAACACGTGCGCGCTCGAAGGCGCTGGCTTCTATTTCTTCGGGGCCGCCACCTCGGACGGTTTGGTCATTCGCAACTGCACGATCGCCGGCAACAACGCTGGGACGAATGGCGGCGGCATCGGGCTGACGGCCTTCGGGTGGGACTACCCCGCAGGCGGCACCTCGACCGCCAACACGTTGCTCGTCCAGAATTCCACGATCGCGGGCAACACCGCGGCGGGTACGGGCGGCGGGTTCTCCGACAACAACCCGGGCACGCTCAACACGATTACGTTCGAGAGTTCGGTGTTCGCGTTCAACACCGCCGGCACGTCGCCGGACGTGGGCGGAATCGCCGGCAGCCACGCCGGAGTGCCGGCGGTCAGTGTGACCCGCGGCCTGGTGCGCGACCAGAGCGGGTCGAACCTGCCCAACTACGCCACGCAGAATAACCTGCCGGCGGGCACCGATCCAGGCTTCGTTGGCGGGGCAACGCCAACGTTGGCCAACAACGGCGGGCCGACACAGACCATCGCACTGACCGCCGGCAGCGCACTGTTGAACGTCGGCTCCAACCCGGCGAGCCTGACCACCGACCAGCGTGGGACGGGCTTTGCCCGCACCAGCGGATCGGGGACGGACATCGGTGCATTTGAAGTACAGGTGGCCACGGCTCCCACCGTCGTCGCCAACGGCGTGGTCGTCAACGCCGGTCAGGCCAACACCGTCCAGCGGTCGCGCGTCACCTCCATCGACATCACCTTCAGCACGCAAGTGACCTTCGCCGGGTCGGTGGCGGCGGCCTTCCAGCTCAGCCGCATCGGCGGCGGGGCGGTCGGCGGCTTCACGGCGGTGGCCAACGTGGTGAGCGGCAGCACCGTCGTGACCCTCAGCGGGTTCACCGGTGCGGAGACGCAGTTCGGCTCCCTAGCCGACGGACGGTATCAGTTGACGGCGGTGGCCAACCAGATCACCGCCGGCGGCCTGCAACTGGACGGCGACGGTAACGGTACCGGCGGCGACAACTTCGTGTTGAACGGGACGACCGGCAACGGCCTGTTCCGCTTCTTCGGCGACGTCAACGGCGACGGCACCGACAACGCGGCCGATTTCGGCCCGTTCCGGGCGGCGTTCGGCA
>CAZNSL010001280.1:0-1800 GCA_964574975.1 uncultured Alcaligenaceae bacterium
CCTCGTGCATGGCGCGGGCCACGATGGCACAGACCCGTAACGCCGCGGCGGCCGGAAGCGGCCCGGCAAGTGGCCGGCCGGCGATGTACGGCAGGCACAGGAACGGCTGCCCGTCGGCAACGCCGAGGTCGAAGATCGGGCAAAGGTTGGGGTGCCGTAGGGCTGCGGCGGCGCGGGCCTCGCGCAGGAACCGCGCCTCGGCGGCCGCGCCGCGCCGGCGCGGGTTCGTCCGCGCGACGCGGCGATCGAGCTGCGGGTCGAAGGCGAGGTAGACGCTGCCCATGCCGCCCTCGCCGAGCAGCCGTTCGAGGACGAAGCGGCCGAGGCGGTTCGGGGCACCGTCGGCCGCGGCCGACTCGGGGACGATGGTCTCCAGCCCCGTCGGCACGGCGGGCGGTAAGGTCGGGACATCGTCGCGGGGCGTCATGTCTCCGATGGTAGCCGGAATGGGCCTGCGGAGCAACGGCCCGATTGGACGCACCCGCCGCGGCGCGGTACGCTAACGCCATCCCCGCCGCTCGTCACTCACGATCCGCACCTGTGCTCGACTCCGCCGCGATCCGCGCTGCGCTCGCCGACCTCGACCGGCCGCTCGCCTTCGTCCGCACCCCCGGCGGCCTCGCGTTCGCCAGCGACGGCGTGCCGCTAGCCGACCTTGCCGCGTACGTCCCGCCGCTGCCGCCGGCCGCCCTCGGCGACGCGACCTTCCGCGCCGACCACGAACTGGCGGCCAACTACGTCACCGGGGCGATGGCCAACGGCATCGCGTCGGTCGAACTGGTGCAAGCGGTTCGCGCCGCCGGCTACCTCGGCTTCTTCGGGGCCGCCGGCCTGTCGCTGCCGCGCATCGAAAATGCAATTGAGCGGTTGCAAGGCGTCGAACGCGGATGGGGCGTCAACCTCATCCACAGCCCGAACGAACCCGACCACGAGGCCGCCACCGTTGACCTGCTCCTGCGCCGCGGCGTTCGGCTCGTCGAGGCGTCGGCGTACCTGGACCTGACGCCGTCGGTCGTGCGTTACCGGCTCGCCGGCCTCCATGCCACGCCGGATGGCCGAGTGGTCGCGCCGAACCGCGTCGTGGCGAAAGTGTCGCGGATCGAGGTGGCGTCGAAGTTCTTCGCCCCGGCCCCGGACAAGATCGTCGGCGAACTTGCCCGCCGCGGCGACCTGACGCCGCATCAGGCCGAGCTGGCGAAGCGCGTGCCGGTGGCGCAGGACCTGACGGCCGAGGCCGATAGCGGCGGGCACACCGACAACCGTCCGCTCGTTGCCCTCGTGCCGACGATGCTCGCTCTGCGCGATCGGATGCAGGCCCAGCACGGCTACGCCGAGCGCTTGCGCGTCGGCGCGGGCGGCGGCCTGGGCACACCGGCCGGCGTGGCCGCGGCGTTTGCACTGGGCGCGGCGTACGTCGTCACCGGCACGGTCAACCAGGCGTGCGTCGAGAGCGGCTCGTCGGACCTCGTGCGCAAGATGCTCGCCGAAGCGGGGCAAGCCGACGTGATCATGGCCCCGGCCGCCGACATGTTCGAGATGGGCGTCAAGCTCCAGGTACTGAAGCGCGGGACGCTGTTCGCCATGCGAGCGGCGAAACTGTACGAGTTGTACCGGGCGCACCCGTCGCTCGACGCGATCCCGCCCGCGGAACGGGTCCGTATCGAGAAGGATGTCTTCCGCATGCCGCTCGACGCGGTCTGGGCGGAGACGCGCGCCTTCTGGCTGGAGCGCGATCCGAAGCACGTCGCGCGAGCCGAGGCGGATCCGAAGCACAAGATGGCCCTGACGTTTCGCTGGTAT
>CAZNSL010001281.1:0-1797 GCA_964574975.1 uncultured Alcaligenaceae bacterium
ACGGTCTGACACTGGTCATTTCGCCACTCATCGCGCTGATGAAGGATCAGCTCGACTTCCTCGCTGCCCGACGCATTCCCGCCGCCCGGCTCGATTCGTCACTGACGGCCGACGAAGCGCGGGCGACATACCGTCGCCTGCACGCAGGCCAGCTCAAGTTACTCTACGTCTCACCGGAGCGGCTCGCCAACGAGCGCTTCCTGCAAACGCTGCGCACGCTCCGGATCGCCATGCTTGCCGTGGACGAGGCACACTGCGTCAGCGAGTGGGGCCACAACTTCCGGCCCGACTATCTGAAGCTGGCCAAGCTCGCCAGAGAGTTGAAAGTCGGCCGCGTGTTAGCGCTGACGGCGACTGCCCCGCCGGCGGTCGCCACGGACATTGCGACCGCGTTCGGCGTGTTGCCGGCCGACGTGGTGCGCACCGGCTTCTATCGGCCGAACCTGACGCTGCGCCTGTCGCCGTGCCGCGGCGGCGAGGCGGCGATGCTCCTGCGCCGCCGGCTCGACGAGCGGCCGACGGGGGCAACCATCGTTTACGTCACGCTCCAGCGCACGGCCGAGGAGGTGGCACGGGCACTCTCGTCGAAGGGCCTGCCGGCTCGCGCTTACCACGCCGGCCTCGACGCCGAAGTGCGCCACGAGATTCAGGACTGGTTCATGGCGTCGTCCGATGCCATCGTCGTGGCGACGATCGCGTTCGGCATGGGCATCGACAAGCCCGACATCCGTTACGTCTACCACTACAACCTGTCGAAGAGCCTGGAGTCCTACGCTCAGGAGATCGGCCGGGCTGGTCGCGACGGCCTGGAGAGCATCTGCGAGGCGTTCGTCTGCCCGGAGGACCGCGTTGCGCTCGAAAACTTCACCTACGGCGACACGCCGACGCCACAGTCCGTCACGGCCCTGGTGCAGAATCTCGTCCGGCGCGGCCCTACGTTCGACGTGACGGTGCAGGACCTCGCCAACGCGTACGACATCCGGCCGCTCGTGGTCGAGACGCTGTTGACGTACCTGGAACTGGAAGGCGTGCTAGCGTCGACGGGGCCGTTCTTCCGCGAGTACAAGTTCCAGCCGCTGCACCCCTCCGCGGACATCCTCAACAAGTTCGACCCGGCGAGGAAGGAGTTCCTCGGCAAACTGTTCCGGCAGGCGAAGAAGGCACGGACGTGGTTCGATCTCGACGTGTCGGCCGCCGCGGCCGCGCTCGCGGAGCCACGCGGCCGGATCGTCGCGGCCCTGAACTACCTCGAAGAACAGGGCGACTTAACGCTGAAGGTGGCGGGGGTGAGCGTCGGCTATCGGCTGGTGAAGCCGCCGGCCGACGCGGCGAAGTTGGGTGCCCGGTTGGCCGAGCGCTTCGTTGAGCGCGAACGGCGCGACATCGAACGGCTGGACGCGGTGCTGGCGCTCCCGCAGCACAAAGGCTGCTGGTCGCGCAAGCTGGCGGCGTACTTCGGCGACCCGCCGGGCACCGACTGCGGCCACTGTGGCTGGTGCCTCGGCGATCGGCCGGGGCCACTGCCCGCGCCGTCGTGGCCGGCCCTCGGCGACGCCGAGCGTTCGCTGGTACGGTCGCTGCGGGCGGAATTACACGACGCGCTGGCGACGCCGCGGCAAATGGCGCGGTTCCTGTGCGGCCTCGCGTCGCCGGCGACGAGCAATGCGAAGCTGACGAAGCACGCGGCGTTCGGCCGACTGGCGGCGGTGCCGTTCGCGGAGGTGCTGAAGCTGACGGAGAGAACATAGGAGCCGCGAGCGTAAGCGAGCGGTGAGGGCGTCGAACAAAGGCTCGTAG
>CAZNSL010001282.1:0-1796 GCA_964574975.1 uncultured Alcaligenaceae bacterium
GGCACCCTGGTGGAATACGGCCTCGTAAGCCGCGTTCAGATCCACCGTGACGATGCCGTCGCCGCCCCCGAAGGTTGGATCGGGATTGCCGTTCGCGTCGTAGCGCAGTACCGCGATCTCGTTGTCGCGGATCGGAAAGCCGACGACCGTGGCGGCTCTGTGCGTGTAACCGGTCATCACCAGCTTGCCGTCCGTCTGCTGGACGACGCTGTAACCGACGTCGGCGTACGCGCCCAGATCGTTGAACACGATGCCGTCGCCGCCACCGAAGCTCGTGTCCAGCGTGCCGTCCGGCAGGTAGCGCACGAGCGCGAACGCGGAATTGGATCCGCTGGCGGAATACCCTGCCGCGACCAGCCTGCCGTCGGCCTGGCGTATCACGCCCTGCAGCGAATCATTCGCCCCGAGGTCCGTCATCACGATGCCGTCGCCGCCGCCGAAACTCACATCGAGCGAACCATCGCGGTGGTAACGCGCCAGCGCGAAGTCGAGGTCGGCGCCGTTCGAGGCCTCGCCCGCGACGATCAGTTTCCCGTCCGGCTGCTGGACGAGGCTGCGGCCGATGTCGTCGGCCGCACCCACCGCGGTCGTCACGAGGCCGTCGCCGCCGCCGAAGGTCAGGTCCAGCGTCCCGTTCGGGTTGTAGCGCGCGAGCGCGAAATCCGCATTGCTGAAGCTGTAGTCGTAGCCGGCATACCCGGCGAGCACGAGCTTGCCGTCGGGCTGCTGGATCAGGTCGGACGCCTGGTCGTACAGCGGAGCGATGTCCGTGGTCACGACGCCGCGCGTCACGACGGGTGCTTCGTTGGCAGGCGGTGGGCCGCCGACACCGACGAAGTCGCTTTTCGCGAACGTGATCGCACCGTTCACCTGGATGCGGAAGTCCGCGGTCGTGTCGCCGTTGAGATCCACATAGACATTGGTGTTGGCGTCGACGGGCCCGTACCACAGGGCGTACGGCGCCGGCGTCGAATCGCCCCAGTAGAGATCCGTGGCACCGCGCAACGCGGCCACGTCGATCCGGTCCTGGCCCTGCGCGAAATCGGCGATCACGTCCTGTTCGTCGGCGGTCGAGTCGCCCGACGCCACGTACATGAACGTGTCGTTGCCGGTGCCGCCGTTCAGCCGGTCCTGCCCGGGGCCGCCGATCAGCGTGTCGTTGCCCGCATCGCCGCGCAGCAGGTCCTTGTCGGCCTCGCCATAGAGCGTGTCGTTGCCGGCGTTGCCGTTCAGCGTGTCGCGACCGTCGCCGCCGTGCACCTCGTCGTCGCCGCCGCGCGCAAGCACCGTGTCGTCACCGCCGCGCGCATCGATGAGATCCGCCGCGGCGGTGCCCTCCAGCGTCTCGCCGCTCGCCGTGCCCGTCACGAGATGGAAGGCCGGCTCGTCGGCACCGGCGATCGTCACCGTCAGTGTCGCCTCGGCACCGCCGCCCGCATTGGCGACGGTGTAGGTGAACACGTCCTGCGCGACCTCGCCGCCCGCGAGCCCCTGCACGCCGGCGGACGCGTTGTCGAGCACGTACCCATAGCTGCCGTCGGCCCCGAGCGTCAGCGAGCCGTAGTCACCCGCGAGTGCCGTGCCGACGGTGCCGGTGATCGCACCGGAGCGCACGCCCGTGACGCTCAGGCCTTCTCCGGAGTCGTTCGCGAGCACATTGCCGGCCGCGGCGAGCACGCCGTCCTCGGACACCCCCGCCGTGTCGGCGACCGGTGCGGGCGGCGGCGGCCCCAGGCCGGCGAAGTCCGCCTCCGTGAACGCGATGGCGCCGTTCACCTGGATGCGGAAGTCGGCCG
>CAZNSL010001283.1:0-1569 GCA_964574975.1 uncultured Alcaligenaceae bacterium
AAGAACAAGTTGATCGCGGTGGTCGGCGGTGGCGACTCGGCTGCCGAGGAGGCGACCTTCCTGACGCGTTTCGCCGACCAGGTCACTCTGATCCACCGTCGCGACGAGCTGCGTGCGTCCAAAATCATGGCCGAACGGGTCTTTGACAACCCCAAGATCACCCCGAAGTGGAACTCCGAGATCATCGACATGTCCGGCGACCGGAACCTGGAAGCCCTTACACTGCGAGACACCAAGACGGGTGAGATCACCACACTGCCGGTCGACGGGCTGTTCGTGGCGATCGGGCACAATCCTCGTTCCGAGTTGGTGGCTGGTCAGGTCGATCTGGACGCTTCCGGTTACGTGCTAGTCGACGGCGACTCGACGCGGACGAACCTGCCGGGGGTCTTCGCGTGTGGAGACCTCGTCGACCACGTCTACCGCCAAGCGATCACCGCTGCCGGCACGGGCTGCCGGGCGGCGCTGGATGCTGAACGCCACCTGGCTGCCCTCGGCGACCTCGCGACCACCGTGAAGGCGTTCGTCTGAGCACCCATGCTGTTCGCCAAGCTGTCGGCGGCAGCAGCTACGATTCACGACGTAACCGACGAGAGGATGTTTTCGCCATGGCAGTGATCGATGTGACCGACGCCAGCTTCGTCACCGACGTACTCAAGGCCGACAAGCCGGTGCTCGTCGACTACTGGGCCGATTGGTGTGGCCCGTGCCGGCAGCTGTCACCAATCGTCGACGAGTTGTCCAAGACCTACGGCGACCGGATGGTCTTCGCGAAACTCGACACCAACACCAACCCGAACGTCCCGATGAGGCAAGGTGTGATGGCGCTGCCGACGCTGCAGTTCTTCGTGGCCGGCGAGGTCGTCCAGTCCATCCAGGGTGGCAAGACCAAGGCCGGCCTGATCAAGGCGATCGAGGCAGTGCTCGGCGACTGACAGGGCCACCTTGGCTGCTGCTCTTCGGCGACTCGCAGGCCTTGTTCCTCAACGCGCAGTGTGTGCGGGGCGGCAGCGCCGGTCAAGGCATTGGGACTCCGGCGAGGTAATCCTTGGCAGCACGGTGCTGGTCTGGTGTGCGGGCTGACGGCAGGGCGCGCACGGCGTCTTCGGTGCCCGCGGCGACGGCCTGCTCGTAGTACCAAGTCTTGAAGTCGAGGACGTCGAGGACCTCGCGGAGCGCGTCGATCTCGCGGCGGACGACCTCGCGGCGGTTCCTGAACAGCTCCAATCGGTCCGCGAGGGTCGTGTCGCCCTCGACGCACATGTCCATGAACGCCTTGATCTCCTTGATCGAGAGACCCGACCTCTTCAGGCACTCGACCACGCGGAGAGCTCCCAGGCCGTGGCGCGCGCGGCGGGGAAGGCCTGGAAGAGGCCGGAGGGGCTGTCGGGCGTGAAGGTGGAGAAGAGCTTCGCGCTGCCGGCCGGCGAGCGCAGCAGGAACGTGCGCGCATCGCGGAAGACGTTGCCGAAGGTGGTCCAGCCCGTCAGGTTCGCGTTGAAGCTCGGGTTGACCAGGATGTTCGACACCGGCGCCGGGGTGCTGGCGTCGAAGGAGAGGTCGTCCACG
>CAZNSL010001283.1:1579-1796 GCA_964574975.1 uncultured Alcaligenaceae bacterium
CGTCCACTTTCGGACCGCTCAACGGCCGGAAGGAGACCTTCGGCCTCGTAGTAGCGCAAAGCTGACGTCGCTACCCCCATCATCGCCGCAACCTCGCCCACGGAGTAGGACGGGGCGTCCACACTAACACCACTTGACATGAAGCTCACTTTAACTTCTATCGTGGGGTTATCAAGTCGGCAGCTCAGACAGTTCAAGGACATCCCGTGACAATCGA
>CAZNSL010001284.1:0-1794 GCA_964574975.1 uncultured Alcaligenaceae bacterium
CCCGCTGGGTGGGCCGGGGTTTGCCCCCCGCCGCGCCGGGGGGTGTGAGCGGCCTCCCCCGGGGTGCCGCGTCGGGCTCAAAAGGCGGTGTCACCTTCCTCCTCTGCTGGGCCGCCGTCTACCTCGGCTTCTTCAGCGCCGCGCAGACGAAGCTGCCGAACTACGTCCTGCCCGTTTACCCGCCCCTGGCCCTGCTGACGGCCCGGACGCTCGACCGTTGGTGCCGCGGCGTCGTCAACCCGTCGCGGTTGGTGACGGCCGGTACCGTCGTCAGCCTGGTCGTCGTCGGCGTTGTCGTGGCGATTGCGTGCCTGGTCGGCGGCGGCGCGCTGTTCCCGTCGCTGGTGCGGCACAAGGCGATTCCGGGGCTGGCCGGCTCCGCGTGGCTCG
This sequence comes from uncultured Alcaligenaceae bacterium, assembly GCA_964574975.1. Classification (GTDB taxonomy): domain Bacteria; phylum Planctomycetota; class Planctomycetia; order Gemmatales; family Gemmataceae; genus JAXMAS01. Next base: position 391 of record CAZNSL010001284.1, read on the forward strand.
GCGTACTGCCGATCGCCGTCGCCGCGATGGCTGGGTGGTTGGTGCTGCGCGGCCGGCGCGGCCCGGCGTTGACGGCGGTCGCCGTCGGGTCGGTGGCGTTCGTCGGCCTGGCACCGTGGGCGGCCGTCGGCACCGTCGAGGCACACAAGGCCCCGCGCGAGCTGGTCGCCGCGTCCGGCGCGTGCCGGCCGTTCGACGAGGTTCGTATCGGCTGTTACGGCTGGTTCCAGCCGAGCCTCGTCTTCTACGCCCGCCGCGAGGTGGCCGAGTTCCACGCCGAGGGCGACGCGCTCGACTTCCTGCGCGGGCCGCTGCCGAGCTACCTGCTGCTGCCGGCCGCGGTGTGGGAGTCGCTCGCGCCGCGGGCGGCCGGCTGCCGCGAGTTGGCCCGGCGGCGCGACCTGTATCGTGGGTTCGATGTGGTCGTCGTCGGCAACGGCCGCTCGGAGGTCGCCGCCCGGCCGCGGGCCTGCCGGCGAGTTGCCAGCCCGGAGCGCTAGCGACGGGAGGACAGACCCGTCGCTGGCGCTTCGGGCTGGCGACGCAACGCTGCTTTATGCCTTGCGTCACCCGCGGCGTTTCGGGTACAGCGGGGCGTCGCCGACCGCCGCACGGGCCACCGCATGTCGTTTGCACTCGCCGCCTGCTGTCTCGCCCTCGCCGCCGACCCCGCGCCGTTGCGCGGCCGGGTCGTCTGGACCGGCGACGCGCCCGCCCTGCCGCCGACGATGGCCTACCGTCCCGGCCCCGACGGCAAGATCGCGGCCAGTCGCCGGCCGGCCCCAAACGCCCCGCAGGTCGATCCGGCCACGCGCGGTGTCGCCGGCGTCGTCGTGACTGTCACCGGGCCGTTGCCGCCCGCCGAGGGCAACTGGCCGCACCCGCCGGTCGCGGTCGAATTGCACGACGGCCGGCCGATCGTGCGCCAGGGCGACGAGTTACGAGCCGTCGGCCTAGTCCGCCGCGGCGACGCGGTGACGCTGGTCTCGCGGCAGGAGTTGTTTCACTCGCTGCGGGCGCGTGGAGTGGCATTTTGGACACTGGCGTTCCCCGATCCCGACAAGCCGCTAACGCGACGGTTCGACCGGGCCGGACTTGTGGAATTGTCGAGCGGGGCCGGGCACTACTGGATGCGTGGATACCTGCGGGTGTGCGACCATCCGTTCGTGGCGGTGACGGACGCGGCCGGGCGGTTCACCATCGCGGGCCTACCGGCCGGGGAGTACGAGCTGTCGATGTGGCTGCCGAATTGGCGCGTGGCCCGGCAGGAACGCGACCCGGAATCGACGGCGGTGGTGCGTATGGCGTTCGCGGAGCCACTGGAGCGAACCGCGCGGGCCACCAGCGGCAACGAGGTCGAGATCGCGTTCCACTGAAGGTAGAATTCACCACAGTGGGCACAGA
>CAZNSL010001285.1:0-1794 GCA_964574975.1 uncultured Alcaligenaceae bacterium
ATCGCGTCCCACTCTTCAGCAGCGTCGAAGTACGGCGGGTTGCCGAACACGAAGAGCACCGGCCGGCCGTCGTGGACGAGGTAATTCGGCGACCCGAACCACTCGGCCGCCAGGTACTCGACGACCTCGCTCCCGTGGTCGACGGCGCGGCTCGGTCGGATCTGGCCGTCGGAGACCCGGAACCCGATCCCGCGATCTTCGTAACAGATCGCGAACAGCAGGCCCGCGCGGCTCACGGCGTCGAAGAGTTTATGCGTCGCGGCGTTGATCAACGCATAGTCGCGATAGTTGTCCGGGCCATACCAGTCGACGATGACGCCGTCGATGCCGCTCAGCTTCATCAATCCCAATTGGTATTCGAGCACGTCGGGGTCGCGCGAGTCGTATGGACCGATCACCGGGTACACCTGCGATGCGAGGTCGGCGCGGCCGGTGTCGTCGACCGTGTTCGGGTTGTAGTGATTCATGGTCCAATGCCAGCCCCAGGCGCCACTCACGTTCGGGGTTTGGTACCACGCCATGTAATGCGCCATCAGCAGCGGCCGACTCGCCCTCCGTCTCGCCGGATCGGGCGTCGGGAGGGCGGACGCAGTCGCGAGCGCCGGAAGGGTCGTCGGCGTCGGCGGGACGGGTGTGGCCGAAGGTGCAGGTGGCGCCGTCGGGGCGGCCTGGCATGCGCACAGGGCTAAACCAAGCACCCAGACCGCGATCCTCGATAGCACTCGACGGCCGCCGGCTCGTGGCTGCGCGCACCCTTGTGTCGCAGCCGTCACGGCAGCCGCTCGCCGCGGGCCGTCACGTACAGTCGGTACCAGTCGTCGCGCGACATCTGCTCCGCCTGGCGGGCCGCATCGGCACAGGCTGCGATGCGAGTCGGATCAATCGTTCCGATGACGGGCTGGATCACGGCTGGATGACGCATTAGCCAGCCGAGGACGATGGCCTCGCGTGTGGTGCCGCGCTCGGCGGCCATTCGGGCCACAAGGTCCGCCGTCGCGCGAATGGCCGCCGGCTGGTCCGACACGTCCCGGCCAGAGAACCGGCCCTGAGCCAGAGGTCCCCAGGCCTGGACCTGAACGCCTGCCATCTGGCAGTACTCAAGCAGGCCCTCGCCGAAGTGTACGCGCGTGCCCGCCTGTTGGTTGACGTGCACGCCTTGATCCAGCCAGTGCAGGTGCGCCAGACTTAGTTCGAGCTGGTTCGCGACCAGCGGGTCAGGCAGCGCCTGCTGCAGAAACCGCATCTGACCGACGTCCATGTTGGAGACGCCGAAAGCGCGGACCTTACCTGAAGCTTTCAGGCTGGCGAACGCCTCGGCGATCTCGTCGGGCTCCATCAAGGCGTCCGGTCGATGCAACAGCAGCACGTCAACATAGGGCGTTGCCAGGCGACTCAGGATGCCGTCCACGGACGACAAGATGTGCTCGCGCGAGAAGTCAAAACGGCCGGGTGTGTCGCCCTCCTGGAGTCGAATGCCGCATTTTGACTGCACGGCGATCCGTTCGCGGAGGGTTGGTTTTGCTTTGAGCACCCGGCCAAAGGTCTCCTCTGCCTTGCCAAAGGTGTAGATGTCGGCATGATCGAACATCGTGATCCCGATCGCGAGAGCGGCGTCGACGGCACGCTCCGCTGCGGCGACATCAGCGGCGCTGACCGGGTTGCGGTTCCAGCCACCCCCCAGCGACATGCACCCACAGACGAGCCGGCTGGCCAACGGCGTGTGTTTCAACAAGGGCAGGGTCTTCATCGTGTCATCCTGAGATTGCTTCGAAGCGGTTGCGAAAGTATATAGCC
>CAZNSL010001286.1:0-1791 GCA_964574975.1 uncultured Alcaligenaceae bacterium
TCATGGCTCGCGTCCCTCGTGCTGTTCCATCGCCTCGATTGCCGCCGCTTGCTTCCGCTTGCCCGCGAAGTATTCCACCAACCCGTTCTGCGCGTAGTAGTTCCCGCGAGTCGCCGAGTCGGCGGCCGTGTCACCATCTTCCGTCTGCCACGTCGCCAGTACAACGACGGCATCGAACGCACCGTCGGCCATGAGGGCGTCCGCCGCAGCCTGGACAAGCTGCACTTTACGTGATGCTTCGCGTTCCGCGTTCGTCATAATGCACGGGGGAGGGCTTGAACCTCCATCTCCAAACTGGAACGCCTGATATCCGACGTTTCCAGTAGGTGTCTGACCTATTAGACGACCCGTGCAAACCCCGCCGACCGTCTCTCACAATCGGCGGGGCTCTCGTGGGAGGCACCAAAACCGGCCGCGGCGTCGTTGGCACTCGCGGCCGGGAAGGAGAGTCAGGGCTTGAACAGCACTGCACGAACCGCGGCGTCCTTGGCTTCGAGCAGCTTCCGCAGCGCCACGGTCGATTCAGCGTTCTGCGGACCGTCAGCGATGCGTTCGGCCAGTTCACAGAAAGGCCGACTGACGTCCTGTAAATGCGTCGGCAGGTGCGTGAAGGTGAAGAACTGAAGAACGGCCTTGACGGCCGGATGACGCTCTTTGGTTTCGATCATGGTTTGGTTCCTTTCATCGCGACACGTAGTCGCCACTATTCCAACGAGCAATGGTTTCCATCATCCACTTTTCGGCATCGCCGCGAGCTACGTTGCTCGCGTATTGTGAAACGCCGGATGCTCCGAACGGAGCACACACGATGATAAACCCCGTGTCTTTCGGGAGCTTGAACTTGATGACCTCGCACAACTCGTTGAAGAACTTGCGAAGCTCTGGCTCCGTCATGGTGTCGAACTTGTGCATCGCCGGTCACTCCAAGTACGCCGCCAAAAACTCCCAAACGTCCTGCGGCGAAACCGCACCGTCGCGGTTGCAATCAGCGCGGGTGTCGCCCATGAAAAGGCAGTCGAGGAACTGCCACAGGTCGGACTGATCCACACGCCAATCGCCGGTGATGTCCGCCGCTGGCCGTGCGGGCCAAAACCCGTCCCTCGTCAGGTACAGCGTGAAGTCCACGCGGTCGAAGAGCGGGTCGGACGGTCCACGCGTGACGACGTACACGATCGCGGAGTTGGGTCCGTTCATCCCGCCGACGTTGAGTACCGATCCGTCGTCCGCATACCGCAGCGTCCCGTAGAACGATGACGGTACCGGCCCTCGCGGACTGTTCACGGTCGGCCGCCACGATTCCACCGTGCCCGCGTCAAGCATCGACTCCGCGTCGATCGTCGGGTGCAGGGCGAAGAATGACCACCCCGCGTAGTCCGCCGGGTACGGGGCGAAGAAGTTCGTGCCGTCCCACCCGATCACGGTCGGGGCCAGCGAATAGCTCCGCGTCGGCGCAAACACCACCTCCACAAACTGGGCAAGCCACGGCGCACCGAGCAGCACGCCCGTTGCCGGCGTGTTCGCCACCACCACGGGCCGGAAGTCCGCCGCGATGGTCACCTGCGGATACGGCTCCGCTCCCTCGCACGTATGGGTGCCGACGTACACCGTGCTCCCGCTAGGTCCCTCGCGGGACACGCGGGCATCGCGGACTTCGATGGCCACCCAGTTCTGGGCGTACGCCCTTTGCGGCGGGGCGAACCCCATCCAGTGGAATATCGCGGGGAGTAATAAGGCGGCGAGAGCGTGTCGCTTCATGGGCCGGTCCTTTCTGGGGGAAGTATATCCGGCGGC
>CAZNSL010001287.1:0-1788 GCA_964574975.1 uncultured Alcaligenaceae bacterium
AAAGCATCTGATTGACGCACGTCTGGAGGCGCGTGGCCTCCAGCGGCATGGTTTCCAACTTCGTGAGGAGACACCTGTGGCAACTCTGGTGGTGATCGGCTACGAGAGCGATGTGAAGGCCGAGGAAGTTCGGCTCGCGCTACTCAAGATGCAGAAAGAGTACCTGATCGACCTCCGCGACGCGGTGGTGGTCGTGCGCGACGAGGCGGGCAAGGTCAAGCTGCGTCAGATGTACAACCTCACGGCAGCGGGTGCCGTCAGCGGCGGTTTCTGGGGCACGCTGGTGGGCATGATCTTTCTGAACCCGCTTTTCGGCATGGCCATCGGGGCCGCCTGGGGGGCGCTGGCCGGGAGCTTGCGCGACGTCGGCATCGACGACAGCTTCATGAAGGAACTGGCCGATACCCTCAAGCCTGGCTCTGCAGCCCTGTGCGTGCTGGTCCACCAGATGACCCCCGACAAGGTCGTGGAGGAAATCCAGAAGTTCGGCGGAACCGTCATCAAGACCAACCTCTGCCACGAAAACGAAGCCAAGCTCCGCGAGGCCCTCGCGTCGGCCTCCAAGGCGGCCGAGACGCCAGCGGCTTCGCCGAGCTGACGCAATTCCCTTCGTCCCGCCGGCGAAGTCGCGCCGGCGGGACGATGTTGCGCCCCGATTCCCTTCGCCGATCCGCAATCGTTACCCATCATCGAGGAACAAACTCGTGCTATCGCGTTCCGAATTGAGGTCGTTTCAGTCCCACCGCGACTATCCTTCGGTCTCGGTCCTCGCGCCGACGCACCGAACCGCGCCGTCGAACAAACGAGACCCGATCAAGGTAAAGAACCTGGTCAACAAGGCGATCGACCGGCTGCACGGCGAGTTCGCGAAGCGCGAGGTCGCGGCCGTCGTCAACAACCTGCACGAACTGGTCCGCAAAGTGGACTGGGAACACACGCTCGACGGCCTCGCCCTGTTCGCCAGTCGGACGAAATCCGCTACGGTCAGCCTGCCGTTCCGGGTGAAGCCGCGGGCCGTCATCGACGAGACTTTTGCCACCCGCGACCTGGTCTACGCCTTCAATCGGGCGTCGCCCTACCGGGTTCTCCTGCTGAGTCACACGGTTCGCTTGTACGATGCGTGGACGACGGTGCTGGACGAATACACGGCCAAGCCATTCCCCATGGTTCACCGCGGCCCCGGCGGGGCGTCGAAGCTCCCCGGCGGCCCAGGCGTCAACCGCTCGGCCGTGCGCGACGACGCTCATCGGAAGTTCTTCCGAACGGTCGACGACGCCGTCGAGGCCGTGCAGAAGGCCAACCCCCTCCCGCTCGTCGTGGTGGGCGTGGAACGCAACCTGGCGTTCTACCAGGAGGTCGTCCGCAACGCCGGGGCGATCGTCGGCCAACTCGCCGGCAATTACGATACGACCTCGCCCACGGCGTTGGGCAAGTTGGTCTGGCCTCTCTTCCAAGCGGGGGCAACGGCCCGTCGAACCGAGGCCCTGGTGCAACTCGATTCGGCGGTCGGCGTGAACCGCCACGCCTCGGGGATCGATCAAGTCTGGCGAGCAGTCGTCGGCCGGAAGTGCCGCAGCCTCCTGGTCGAGAAGGACTTCAAGTACCCCGCCGACCTGAGTCCCGAAGGCGACCGGTTGTTGCGGTACTCTGGCGTTGGAGCGGCGGCGTTGGATGACGCCGTGGACGAAGCCATCGAACGGGTGATGGACGCCGGGGGCGAAGTCTTTTTCTACGACCCGGGCACGTTGGACGTTCACCAGCGGATCGCGGCGGTGCTGCGGAAGTGAT
>CAZNSL010001288.1:0-1788 GCA_964574975.1 uncultured Alcaligenaceae bacterium
ACCGTGGCCGTGAAGGCTGCGGACGATTCCCAATGGGCCTGGGCGGCGGCTTCGATCTCCGACGGCGTGTATTTTTCCTGCATCTCGTTCGACGGGGCTTGCGTAAACGGTAAAGGGGCGGAATTATACCCGCCGACCCCAACCCCAAAGGAGACCGATCATGGCTCTACGCCGCTGTCTGGCGCTGTTCGCACTGTGCTTCGCCCTTGCCGCGGAAGCCTCTTTGCCGGCCATTGTCGACACCGTCCAGTCGCCGGCCTGGCGCGTGCGCGACAACGTCGCCGAACCGCTTCGGCCGGGCATGCCCGTCCAGAACGGCGACCGCGTCAAGACCGGCAGCGGTGCGCGTGTCTACCTGAAGCTGCCCGAGGGCAGCACGGTCAAGCTCGGCGAGTCGGCCCTGTTGTTTTATTCCGTGCCGCCGACCACGGCCGAGGCCGTCTTCCGCGGTGCCCTCGACGTGGCGGCCGGTGCGTTCCGCTTCACCACCTCGGCCCTGGCCAAGCTGCGCCGGCGGGACGTGTCGATCCGGGTCGGCACCGCCACCATCGGCATCCGCGGCACCGACGTGTGGGGCCGCGCGCGCGCAGACGAAGACCTGGTGATGCTGATCGAGGGACAGGTGGAGGTGAAGTCGGCCGACGGCACGTCCTTCGACTTGAAGGAGCCGATGGCCACCTATCTGGCTCCCCGCGAGAAGGCCCCGGCCGGGCTGGCGATGGCGACGGCCGACGAGGTCGCGGCGCGGGCGGCGGAAACCGAGATTGCCGCCGGCGCCGGTGCCTTGTCGGGCAAGGGGGCGTGGTCCGTGCGCCTCGGCGCGTCCGGCACCGAAGCCGATGCGCTTGCGCTATACGACAAGGCCCGCGATGCCGGCTTTCCCGCCCGCATCGTGACGCACGAGGCCGAAGACGGCCGGCGCTACGAGGTGCGGTTGACCGGCTACGCCTCGGCAGCCCGCGCCGCGTCCGCGGCGACCGGCGTTGCCGGCGCGCTCGGGGTGGAAGCGACACCGGTGCGTTAACGTGGTGCGGCATCCTTGATGGAACATGGCATTCAAACTTCGTCATTCCCGCTTTCGCGGGGACGGCGGATGCGGCGGCTAGGCGATCTTGCCGCCCCGCGGCACCCGGCGGCTCATGCCGGCCGGCCGGGCAGCCGGGCCAGCAGCGGCCGGGCATTGGCCGACATTTGCGCCAGCATCGCCGTGGCGGCGAGCAGCCCGGCCTGGAAGCGGACGACGGCCGCGCCCAGCGGGGAACGGGCCACCGGCAGGTTGGCCAGGCTCTCGACTTCCAGCAGGCTTGCCATGCGTTCGGTGGCGACTTTCCAGTAGCGCGGGGTTTCGTGCTCGCCGGTCGCGTTTTGGGCGTACCGGCAGGCATCCCGCCACAGGGATTCGGTCCGGCCCCGGCTCAGGCCGGAGCGGTGTGCCCACCAGGGCATTAATTTGGGTTCTCTCATCGGGTTTCTCCTTGCCCCGCCCGCCGCATCGCCATCGGATGACGGTACGGGGTCGAGCGGGATATTGATGCATTGCACCATATTAGGCCTTGCCGGCTAACTTTCAATGAAAAAAGAGTAATTTATTGTTGTAAGGGGAAATTTTCCACATATCTTGCGCATAGCAGCAATGTCTTGGGCCGGTCTGCCGAAGCGGAGTTCCGGGCGGGTGAAAAAAGGTGCCCGCGTATAATCGGCCCATGTCCGACCTCCTCCGCGGCCTCAATCCGGAACAACTGGCCGCGGTCACCCTGCCGGCCGATCATGCCCTGGTCCTGGCCGGCG
>CAZNSL010001289.1:0-1785 GCA_964574975.1 uncultured Alcaligenaceae bacterium
TGCGGTCGAGATCGTCGCTGCCCAGGCGGAAGCCGCCCTCCCCCGGGGCCGGCGGGCGGTTGCGCGGCGGGGTCCATCGTGCCTGTTACTGGGTCGAGGCCGAAACCGAGTTGCCCGCGGAAGCGCTGCCAGTGCATCTGCGTACCCTGGAAGCGCAGCTTCGAGTTGGCGAACGCACGGGTGATATCCTGGATGTGCGACTGATCGACGATTAACGTCACCGCGATCGGCATCCAGCGCACCTGCTCGGAAAAACCGAGGTAGCGCTTGCGCGGGATGCCATTGGGCGTCGCATCGACGGCCGCGGCTCCACCGAAACCACCGCCCGGCCCGTCGCCGGCGCGCATGCCACCGATGGGAGCGCCTCCGGCCGGCGCAGCGGTGGCCGCGGCCTCGGCTGCCTTCTTCGCTTCCTCGAACGCCGGCCCGTTGGCCGGCACGAGCGGCCGGTCGCCGTGGCGGTGCGATGGATAGCCCAGGACCAGCTTGTCCACGCGCTTCACCGGGGCGAAGCGCACGTCCAGCACCTGTTCGACCCCAAGGATCTTGGAGCCGCGGAGCGAACCGGGCACACGCAGTTCGTTGAACGCGAACGTCTCGCCGGCCGCCAGGTATTCGTGCTGGATCGGCAGCGTCACGAACGGGGCGTTCGCGGCCGTGCGGTCGGTGAACCAGACCTTGAAGTCGACGCGGGCAAGATTCAACCGCCGGCCGCTGATGTTGGTGATTTCGCCGCGGAACTGCACCTCGCCCTCGCGGGCCTTGTCGCGGTCGCGGCTGGCCCGTGGCCGCTCCGCCACCAGGGCGATCCGCCAGTATGGGCTTTTGAACAAACCGAACGCCTCGCCGTCCTTGACGGCCAGCTTCTTCTTGGCCGCCTCGTGTTCGGCCTTCTCCCGGGCGAGTTCGGCGTCGTACTCCTTGCGCTTGTCGGCGTCCGTCGGCGGCTTGTCCATCGGGTTAGGCACCGGCAGGAAGTTGGAGAGCATCCGGTTGACTTCCTGGATGTCCTTGAGGATTTCGCGCTGGACGCAGAGCGTCTCCAGCGACAGCCAGCACTCCTCGTCGGTCGGGTCGGTGCGCCAGACGGTGTGCTGGAGGACGTTCTGCCAGTTGCGATCGACGAACTCGGTGGGCTTGATGATCTCCGGCAGCTTGGTGTACTCGGGCGGGTAAGCGTTGATGCGGTAGATGCTTCGGATTTCGACCGGCAGCCGGTCGCCGAAGTACAGCGGGTTGAGTTCGGACAACCGGCTCGGCCAGTGGATGAACGGCACGTCGCCGTTGCACTGGTTCTTGTAGACCTCCTTCCAGAGGTCGTTGCGCTTGGTCGTCAACTCGGCCTTATACTCGTCCTGTTTGGCGAGGTACTGGTTGCTCTTGGCGTCCTGCTTCTTGACCGCGGAGAGCTTACTGTCGATCTCGCCCTTCTCCTTCGTGGCGGCCGCGCCGACGCCGAACACCGTGCCGCCGATGACGACTGGGATCAGCACGATGGCTAGCGCCAGCAGGATCCAGAAGTGGTGCTTCTTCAGTGCATCTTTATCCATGGTCCCACCCGGTCACAACGGGAATCGGTTCGGTCCCCCTCTCCCCGTAAAGCCGGGAGAGGGGCGCAAGGCACTTACTGGGGCGGTTGGTCGAGCTTCATCAGGGCATCCGACGGCGTCGGCTCGCGCCAGATGAACATAACGATGAACTCGTAGCGCGGTTTCTTCTTCGTGGCAGGCGTGGTGCCCGGCGTCAAGGGCGCGCCGGGGATCGCCGCGGGGCCGAACGCCCGGC
>CAZNSL010001290.1:0-1784 GCA_964574975.1 uncultured Alcaligenaceae bacterium
GAAGCCGAGGACTGGGGCGAATAGTCGGCTGGTCGACTTGTCGGCTGGTCGGCTAGTCTGTGTCGACCAGCGGACTAGCAGACGAGAAGACCAGAAGACCAACTATGAAAGTCGGTTTACTGTACTCCCGCATCCGGGTCGAGGAGAAGTGGCTGCTCGAGGCCCTGGAGAAGCGCGGCGCGAACTACGAGAAGTTCGACGACCGCGAGGTGGCGTTCAAGCTCGAGGACCCCGGCGCCTGGGCCAGCTTCGACGTCTTCCTCGAACGCAGCATCAGCTACGGCCGCGGCCTGTACTTCTGCAAGCTGCTCAATGCCTGGGGCATCCCGACGGTCAACGCCGCTAACGTGGCGGACACGTGCGGCGACAAGCTCTGGACCTCCGCCGCGCTCAAACGCCACGGCGTTCCCCAGCCCAAGCTGCGCATGGCCTTCACGCCCGATGCCGCCATCGAGGCCATGGAGGAGCTCGGCTTCCCGGTCGTGCTCAAGCCCGTGATCGGCTCCTGGGGCCGCATGGTCTCCAAGATCAACGACCGCGACGCGGCCGAAGCCATCCTCGAGCATCGCGAGGCGCTGGGCAACTACCAGCAGAACATCTTCTACATCCAGGAGTACATCAAGAAGCCAGGGCGCGACATCCGCGCCTTTGTCGTCGGTGACGAGACCATCGCCGCGATCTACCGGCACTCGGGCCACTGGATCACCAACACGGCGCGCGGCGGCAAGGCCACGGCCTGCCCCGTCACGCCGGAGTTGAACGACATGTGCGTCCGCGCGGCCGAGGCCGTCGGCGGCGGCGTGCTGGCCATCGACCTGTTCGAAGATCCGGACCGCGGGTTGTTGATCAACGAGGTCAACCACACGATGGAGTTCCACTCCAGCGTGCCGGCCACCGGCATCGACATCCCGGGCAAGGTCGTCGATTACACCATGAACGTCGGCCGCAACAAGGACAAGTGGTTCGCGGCGTATCAACCGGTGCCGAAGGACGTCGTCGACTAACGAATTTGCGATTTGCGATTGGTGATTTGCGACTTCTTCTTTGCCTAGACGAAATCGCAAATCACCAATCGCAAATCACCAATGGATCATGACCGAGAAAATCAAAGTATCTATCGTTGGGGCTTCCGGCTACGGTGGCGGCGAATTGCTGCGGCTCCTGCTGTTCCATCCGGGCGTCGAGGTCGTTCAGGCCACGTCCGAGAGCAAGGCCGGTGAGTTCGTTTTCCAAACGCACCCCAACCTCCGCAAGCGCACGCAGCTTCAATTCGTCAGCCAGCAGGCCCTGCAGCCCTGCGACGTGCTCTTTCTCGGCCTGCCGCACGGCGAGGCGCAGAAGAAGATCGCGCACTATCAGAGCCTGGCGCCGCGCATCGTCGATCTCTCGGCCGACTTTCGCCTGACCGACCTGGCGCTGTATGAGCAGTTCTACGGAGAGCCGCATCATGCGCCCGAACAGGTCGGCAAGTGGGTCTACGGCCTGCCGGAGCTGACCCGCGAGGCGCTCAAGACCGCGAACTATGTCAGCGGCGTCGGCTGCAATGCGACGGCGTCGAACCTGGCGATCCTGCCGCTGGCGAAGGCGGGTCTGCTCGCCGACGACAAGCCGATCATCGTCGATGTCAAGACCGGCTCGTCCGAAGGCGGCGCGAGCGTCAATCCGGGCTCGCACCATCCCGAGAAGTCGCACTCCGTGCGCACCTACGCCGCAGTCGGGCATCGACACACCGCCGAGGTCATCCAGACCTTCGGGCGCAGCGACGTCCATCTGACGATGACGGC
>CAZNSL010001291.1:0-1775 GCA_964574975.1 uncultured Alcaligenaceae bacterium
GTACTCGCCGGTCGATGCGGAATCGCTGCCGGCATCGACCACGGCCGTGAACTCGCCGGTGGAATTGGAGTCGCCTGGCTCGACGACCGCCGTGCCGTCGGTGCCGGTCGGCGGAACCCAGTGGCCGGTGTCGCTCTCGGTGGGTGCGTCGAGCATTTCGGTCGCGTCGGTGTCGCTACCGTGGGCCGGGCCGGTCCCGTCCTCGGCGGACGGCGGCTCCTCTTGCACCAGGGTGGTGTCGGCCGACGCGGCGGCGTCTTCGAACACCAGGGTGCTGCCGGAATCGGTCGCGGCCTCGGCAGGCAGTTCCGCGGTCGACGGCTCGACCGGGATGGCCGCCGGTCGCGCCGGGGCCGGCACGCGGACGGCGGGGAAGATGTCCGTCTCTTTGAACTGGCTGCCGGGCGTCAGGGCAGGCGTGCACTGCGGCGTTTGCTCGGCGCGACGTGGCGGGGCCGGCGGTGCCGGGGTCCGCTTCGATACCTTGGCCGGCGGGGGCATGATGGTGGTGTCGGTGGAGGCGGCCGACGCGCCGAGAGCGGGCATCTGGATCGAAGTGGAGTCGAGCGACGGATTCTTCGCGGCCGGTGCGGGCGGCGGAGCGTCGGCCGGCTGCGGTGGGAAGGCGAACTGCTGCTCCGCGCCTGGTGGCGGCGGCACTGGCGGCAATTGGGTCGTGTCCACCTGGCCGGGGACACGATACTCGTACACGTCGGTGGAACAACACTCCGGGCAGGCGAGCAAGGCCCCCATTTCTCCTGCCCAGGTGTGGCCGCTGGCGCAGCGCCAGTTGCGTGGCATGGTCGCCTCCCGGTTGGCCGCCGCGGAAGTCGTCGTCCAGCGGCCTCACGGTGCAGTATAATCGTCCGGCCGGGCAACCGCGACATTTCTCCCCTCTCCCGGCTGTACGGGAGAGGGGCTGGGGGTGAGGGTCCGGGATTTGGAATCTCAAATCTCAAATGACGAAGATGCCCTCATCCCCATCCCCTTTCCCGCACAGCCGGGAGAGGGGGGCCGGACGACGCTCAACGGGAGTCGACCATGATTCACGTAGCCCCCTCGATCCTGGCGGCGGACTTTGCCCGGCTCGGCGACGAGGTCGCCGCCGTCGAGCGCGGCGGCGCGAACCGCGCCCACGTCGATGTGATGGACGGCCACTTCGTGCCGAACCTGAGCATGGGGCCGGTGGTGGTCAAGGCCCTACGGCCGCGGACGCGCCTGCCGCTGGAGGTTCACCTGATGATCGAGGAGCCGGCCCGCTACGCCGAGGCGTTCGCCAAGGCCGGAGCCGACACGATCCTGTTCCACGTCGAGGTACAGCCGGACCCGCGGCCGTTGCTCGCGTCGATCAAAGGCATGGGCAAGAAGGTCGGCCTGGTGGTCAACCCGGAGACGCCGGTCGAGGCCCTGGAGCCGTACCTGAGGGACATCGACCTGGCGCTGTGCATGACGGTCCATCCCGGCTTCGGCGGGCAATCGTTCCTGCCGGAAAGTCCGGGTCGCATCGCCGTGCTGCGGGCGCTGATCGACCGGCACAACCCGGCGTGCGAGCTGGAGGTGGACGGCGGCATCGACCGGCAGACCGCCCCGGTGGCGGTTCGGGCGGGTGCCAATGTACTGGTGGCGGGCACGTCGGTCTTCGGCGCGGCCGAGGGGCCGGAGGCGGCCGTGGGCCTGCTGGCGCAGGCGGCGCGTTAAGAGTACGCGGAACACCTCCGGCGAGCCGGGAGCGTCAGCGACCGGAGTCGGCGCGCGCACAGACTCCGGTCGCTGAC
>CAZNSL010001292.1:0-1775 GCA_964574975.1 uncultured Alcaligenaceae bacterium
CTGCGCGTCCGGTTCGACGAGCAGATGCGCTCCGAGAAGCGGAAGAGCGCAGGCACGGCCATTGAGAGCCAAGCTACCGGCGGCCTCAAGCCGTGGCGCGAAGTGGCGACGCCGCACAAGGACGTCGCGACTGGTCGCTACCAGCAGGCCGAGTTCGCCGCCGACCTCTGGCAGGTTCACATCGGTGAGGGCTCTGACGAATACAAGAAGCCTGCTGAGTTCTTCCGTCGGACGTTCCTTACGCAGAGCCTGCAACAGCTCCTCGTCGGTGCCGTCCAGCGGTTGTCTGGTCAACAGGGTGATCCAGTCGTCCAGCTCCAGACGAACTTCGGTGGCGGGAAGACTCACTCGATGCTGGCGCTCTACCACCTCTTCTCCGGCGTTGCTCCGAGCGATCTCCTCGGAGTCGATGCGCTTCTTGCGAGTGCGAAGGTCGACAAGCTCCCCACGGCCAAGCGGGTCGTTCTCGTCGGCAACAAGATCTCGCCCGGGAACCCCGTCACGAAGTCGGACGGCACGGTCGTTCGCACGCTCTGGGGCGAGCTGGCGTGGCAGCTCGGTGGCAAGAAGGCGTTCGCGAAGATTCAGGCCGACGATGAGCGCGCGACGAGCCCTGGCGACAAGCTGCGGGAACTGTTCAACGAATACGGCCCGTGCCTCATTCTGATCGATGAGTGGGTCGCTTACGCACGTCAGCTGCACGACGCCAGCGACCTGCCCGCGGGCAGTTTCGAGACGCACTTCACATTCGCGCAGGCGCTGACCGAGTCGGCGAAGCTGGCCGACCGCTGCCTCCTCGTCATCAGCTTACCGGCGTCAGACACGAGCGGTTCACCCCACGCGCAGGCGAACGACGTCGAGGTGGGGGGGGAACGCGGCCGTGTCGCGCTCGACCGCCTGCGAAACGCGGTCGGCCGCGTCGAAGCATCGTGGCGTCCGGCCAGCGCCGAGGAAGGCTTCGAGATCGTTCGGCGCCGACTGTTCGAGCCCATTGTCGAGAAGTCGCAGTTCGTTGCACGCGACACCGTGGCCCGGGCGTTCTACGACCTGTACCGGACACAGCATCAGGAGTTTCCGCCGGAGGCGCGTGATCCGGAGTACGAGACGCGCCTCAAGGCGGCGTATCCGATCCATCCGGAGGTCTTTGACCGGCTCTACACAGACTGGTCCACGCTGGTGAAGTTCCAGCGCACGCGCGGTGTGCTGCGCCTGATGGCTGCGGTGATTCACAGCCTGTGGGAGAAGGGCGACCGCAACCCCCTGATCTTGCCGGCGAATATCCCGATCGACGATCCCCGCGTGCAGTTCGAGCTGACGCGCTACCTGTCGGACAACTGGGTGCCGGTCATCGAGAAGGACGTAGACGGCCCGGCCGCCCTCCCGTTACGGCTGGACGGCGAGGTGCCGAACCTCGGGAAGTTCGCGGCGTCCCGTCGCGTCGCCCGCACGATCTACCTGGGCTCCGCGCCCACAGCCACGGCCGCCAACCGTGGGCTCGAGGATCGCCAGATCAAGCTGGGGTGCGTGATGCCCGGCGAGTCGCCGAGCATCTTCGGCGATGCGCTCCGGCGACTGAGTGCGGCGGCCACGTACCTGTACCAGGACTCGGCACGCTATTGGTACTCGACGCAGCCAACCGTCACGAAGATGGCGGACGATCGCGCCGAACAGCTCAAGCGCGACCCCATTCCCGACTCGGTCGTCCAGGAGATCGACAAGCGCCTGCGTCTCGACTTGCGGAAGGTCGGCGACTTCAGCCGCGTTCATCCGCTGCC
>CAZNSL010001293.1:0-1770 GCA_964574975.1 uncultured Alcaligenaceae bacterium
AGACGATCGCGATGCTTTTCGTGCCGGGTGGCGGCGTACCCCAGCGCAGGGGCGGGGAAACGTCCATCCCGTCGCCGGTAAAGTGGCGCGGGATGGTCTGCTCCGGCGCGAAGGCGGAGCTGGAAACCGGAATCGACATGAAAAGCCCTCCGGGAGAGTGGATGGGCCGACGGGGTAACCCGACGCAATCGTACCCGACGTGTCGGGCGGAAGTCAAAAGGCGAATCGGCAAAAAAGGGGCAGTCAGAATGGCACCGTTTTCAGGCACGGCGAGCGGGGGCGTCTGAAAAAAGGGGACGCAGCTCATTTCCGGAAATGAGCTGCGTCCCGAATGCCGTTGCGTGAGTGTCATTTTCCTTGGTTTTTCAGCAATCGGTCCTTCAATTCCTTCCGCGGGCATGTCAATCGGTCGAACTCCTTCGGTCGGCGTTTGACCGCCCGCGGCTCGAACCGGCCGGGACGCGCCGGGTGCACCAACAACACCGGCACCGGCTCGTCGGCCTTCGCCCGCCGCAGCCACCGCAACGCATCCACGAAACTGATCCGCTCCGCCGGCACCCCCTGCTGCCCGCCCGCCGTCGCCATCACCGACCGCACCAGATTGTACGCCAGCACGAACGCCTGCACCTCCTTCCGCACGCCATCCACGGTCCGGCTCCGCAACACATCCATGTTCAGCGTCGCCTTCAGGTGCCGCAGGTTCGTCTCCGCCGCCCAACGCTGCGTGTACAGCTTCGCCAAGTCGCGGGCCGGGTACTTCACGCGATCCAACAGCGTTGTGACCAGCCACAACTTCCGCACGCGACAGCCGGGGACCCTCACCGTCACCCGCACCTCGCGCACGGTGATCGTCGCCGGCAGTTCGGCGTACGCCGCGTCCGTCATCCACGACGGTTTTTTCGGCGGCTTCACGTAGGTCACGCGGCGGTCGCGGGCGAGCCCGTGCGGCCGTCGCTGGTGCAGTCGGAACAGCCCGTGCAAGCCGCGCTCCCGCAGGAGTGCCAGGTGGGCGAAGCTGCCGAACGCCCGGTCTCCCAAGAGCAAATCGCCCTTCTGCATGGCGTCGTGCATCGTCGGCGTGGGGGCGAGGTCGTGGGTGCGGAGCGGGGCGAGGTGCGTCTCGACGAGGTAGCCGGTCTGGTGGTCGAAGAGGGCCAGCAGGTGCGCCACGGGGAAGCCGCAGCCGGGCTTCTGGTTGCCGGGCTGGCCGAATTCGGCCTGGAGTTCGGGCGTGTCGGGCATCGAGACGCCGCTGCCGTCGAGCAGCCGGACGCGGTGGCCGTGCCAGAGCGGGGCGGGGCGGTCGCGGCGGAGCTTGCGGGCGACGACGCCGGCGAGCAGGGTGAAGAAGGTCTCCGGCAGGCGTTGCACGGCCCGGCCGTAGGAGGAGCGGTGGAAGTCGAGTCCGCCGAGGTGCCGCAGGTGACTGACGGCGGTGCCGCCTTCGAGACAGCGTCGGACGGCGAGTCGCACGGTGACGGCGGGGGTGAGGGTGCACGCGCGGGTGGCGAGGCCGTGGAGTTGGGCGATGCGGTTGACGAGGTCGTCGGGGAGGATCTGTTCGAGGTTGCCCTTGATTTGGGCGATGGCCTTGGCGAAACTGGTCATGGCGACGTCCTGTCGAGTGGATGGTGTGAGAACCCCCACTCTGGCCGGACGTCGCTACTTTTGGCCAGCACAACTCCCTGACAAGTCAACGGTTTAAGGTTTCACGCAACGGCATTCGGGACGCAGCTCATTTCCGGAAATGAGCTGCGTCCCGAATGCCGT
>CAZNSL010001294.1:0-1767 GCA_964574975.1 uncultured Alcaligenaceae bacterium
ATGGCCCCGTCCGTGGGTCAGTAGTCGCCGCCGCCGACATCACCCCCGCCAAAATCGCCGCCACCGAAGTCGCCGCCACCGTAATCGCCGCCGGCGTCGCCCCCACCGAAGTCGCCACCACCGTAGTCGCCGCCGGCATCGCCGAAGTCGGCCCCCTGCGAGACGTCGCCGAAGTCGCCGCCGACACCGCCATCGCCGCCGGTGGACGGCCGGCCGGCGTCGTCGCCGCCAATCGGGTCGAAACGACGTTCCGCCGGCTCGGACCCGTATGCCCCACCGCCGAAATGGCCGCCCGGCGAGTGGCTGCCGCGGAAGAACGAATCGTACATCCAGTTGCCGGCCACTGCGCCGAACAAGCCGCCGAGCATGTTGCTCATGAAGCCACCACCGCCGTAGCCCGGCGCGCCGTAGCCCGGCGCGCCGTAGCCGCCGGCGTAACCTTGCCCCGGCCCCGGGCCGTAGCCGGGCTGCTGCGGCCGGCCGGCTCCGGTGAACGCTCGGATGAGGGCGATTACCACCCAGCCCACCAGCAGCGCCCCCAGAAGCGGACAGAGCCAGCCCATGATACCGCTCCCTTCCCGGTGTTCCGGTGCGTTGGCCCGGCCGACGATCGTCTGCGACGGCTTGGCGATGGGCGGTGCTGCGACCTTCCGCTGGTTGGCCTCCATTTGCGTCTGGACGAACTTCAGACCGTCGAGAAGGGCTTTGTTATCGTTCTCCCGCCGCATCGACTCGGCCATGGCGGCCTCGGCATCGTGCGCGTCCTGATCGGTGAAGTCCTTCTGCTTGGTCTTCTCTCCAGAGTGGACGACGACCTGGTAACCGCGCGGGCTTTCGCGGTACATCAAGACGTACACGCCGTTGACGCCGTTCGCCCGGAACCGCTCATCGGCCCAGTCGCGGAAGAACCGGCGCACGAAGGTACTGTCGCGCTTGTTCTTGTCCCACTCGGCTTTGCGGGCAGCCGGCGGAGCCTTGAACGTCTCGACGACGACCTCGCGCTTGTATTCCTTATCGATGGTCGCCATCAGGGCGTTCGCCTCGCGGACGGTTTCGTCGTTGAATAGCTTGGCTTCATCCTTGACCTTGGGCGGGGCGGCTGAGGCCGCGGCGGCGAAGAAGCCGAGCAGCATCGCGGCGGCCAAGAGTCGCGGGAACCGAGCAGTCATGAGTTACCTCTGCGCGGTGGCGCGCGGGGTTGGCGTTCGGACCTAGTATTATTGAGCGTAGCTCAGCCGCCGGAAAGGGCGGCGGGAACGGCGGCCCTGCCGGTCCCGTATCCCTTGGAGTCTTCGCTGGAGCGGGAGGGTTCATTTGTGCCGCGGATTCGCGCGACGACGATTTTGGCAGTCCGCCGAGCTGGCCGGGCGGCCCTGGGCGGCGATGGTCAGGTCACGCTCGGCAGCGTGGTCATGAAGTCCGATGCCCACAAGGTCCGCCGGCTGTACGAGGGCAAGGTGCTGGTCGGCTTCGCCGGCGCGGCCGCCGACGCCTTCGCGCTAATGGAGCGGTTCGAAGCCAAGCTGAAGGATTTTCAGGGCAGCGTCCCGCGCGCGGCAACGGAACTGGCGAAGGATTGGCGCACCGACCGCGCCCTGCGCCGTCTGGAAGCCATGATGCTCGCCCTCGACCGCGACAATCTGCTGTTGGTCGGCGGCACCGGCGACGTGATCCAGCCGTCGGACGGTGTGGCGGCCATTGGCTCCGGCGGCCCGTACGCCCTGGCCGCAGCCCGGGCACTATTGGCGCACACCGAACTGGGGCCGG
>CAZNSL010001295.1:0-1270 GCA_964574975.1 uncultured Alcaligenaceae bacterium
CCTCGAAAAACAGCCGGACTGCAACTAACTGCAGACGATTTCCACTACTCGCTCGCGGCTTAACGCCAAGGGCCGTTCAGCCTGACCTCGCCCGCGGGTTGGGGCCTGGACGTCATTTTGCGGGATCGGGGACGGGCTCTCGCCGGGGGGCTCGCGACTTAAATCAATCCGGCTGGCCTCGGTCGAGCCCGCTCATGGGCGCTGCCGGGGTGACATCAATTCGTGAGCTAAGCGTGTAGAGACGGTCGCTGGATCACCTTCGGACGGGGGTTCGATTCCCCCCGCCTCCACTCACTCGACTTGGCTCGGCCCGCCGCGGCGCCCGCGCTAGGTATCCTCGGCCGCGCGCCGTCGTATGATCCCTCGCTCGGCCAAGGGCTTCTCAGGCCTTGCTCAGGGGCAGCTCAGCGAGTTCGCGAGCGGGTCATAGATGCACGTGCGGTCCAGGAATCGCGCCAGCGCGAACGTGCTCGTGAAGGTCGGGTTGCCACCGACCAAGATCTTCCCGTCGGGGAGGATCGCCAGCGTCTGGGCGCCATCGAACACGGCAGTGCCCCCGGCGAAACCCGCTGCGGCGACGCCGTGGGATCCGGGAGGCCCGAAGCGACGATCCGGGCGACCGTTCTCCAGGTGTCGAGTGCCGACGAACGTGGCACCACCGGCGGAGCCGGCCTCGACGATCTTCCCGTCAGCCTGTCGCGCCACGGCGTGCGACGTGACCGTGACCGGATGCTTGGTCACCTTGGTCAACCAACGCCCGTTCTTGCCGAAGGTCGCGTCCACGGAGCCGTCGGCGGCGAATCGGCGGAGATGGAATTTTTGCCTGCCGGGGGCGCTGTAGAACGAACCGGACGCGACGATCTTGCCGTCGGGTTGGACGGTGACCGCGTCGAAATGACAGACCTCGCCGGCTGCCTGCGGCGAAAGCACTTGGCCGCCGGAGAAGCTGGCGTCGAGGTTGCCGTCGCCGTCGAACCGCGCCAGTGCGCAGTTGATGTAGGGGCCGACACCGAATACCGTGCCGGCAATCACAATTTTTCCGTCGGCCTGGAGCGCGGCGCCGCGACGATAGTAGATCGCCCAAGTGAGGCCGCCCGGCCCCGGGACCCCCGAGGTGGCCGCCGTTCCACCCACGCCGAAGGTCGGGTCGAGAGCGCCATTGTTGTCGAAGCGTTCGACGATGAGTTCGCTCCCGCGGGTGCCCACTGCGACGATCCGCTCCTCGGAGTCGAGCAAGACGCGATCGTAGCCACGCCAGCCTGGGTCCGTG
>CAZNSL010001295.1:1280-1762 GCA_964574975.1 uncultured Alcaligenaceae bacterium
GGAGGACGAGGCCGCCCGAGCCGAAGCCCGCGTCGAGCGCGCCGCCGGCCGTGATCCGCGCCAGGAACGACGTCTTCGGCCAGTAGCCGGTGGTGTATCCCGGGATGTGCGACGGGTTGGGGTCGTAGCCGCCCGCGACCACCAACATTCCGTCGTTCTGCAGCGCGACGCTCTGGATGATCGCATTGCCCGGCCCGAGCGGAAAGCGCAGGACGCCGCCGCTGCCGAAGCTGATGTCGGGTAGGCCGCTGGGAAGGAATCGGGCGACGGTCGGATCGTGGTTGGTGCCACCGTCGAGGGTGGTGCTCCCGCCCATCAGGATCCGGCCGTTGGGCAGCACCGCCATGTCCATGGCGCCGGTCGAGAGACCGTTGCCGTAGTTGTAGGAGACCGCGTATTGATTGACGCCGAATGTGGGATCCTGCTCGCCGGCGCGGACGCAGCGCGAGGGCTTGGTCGCGTGGCATGCCGCATCGGCCGGG
>CAZNSL010001296.1:0-1761 GCA_964574975.1 uncultured Alcaligenaceae bacterium
CTCGGTCGTGATCACCGTGTCGGTGATCTGGGTCAACACGTTAAGCCCGGTGTAGAGGGTCGTCGTCATGCCGGCCCCGGTCGGGCCAGTCACCAGCACGATGCCGTTGGGCTTGTGGATCAGTTCGCGGAAGGTCGCCAGGAGTTGCGGCTCCATGCCGATCTTCTCGAGGTCGAGGCTGACGACGGTGCGGTCGAGGACGCGGATGACGACGCTCTCGCCGAACATGGTCGGCAGGATGCTGACGCGCAAGTCGACCGGATTGCCGCCGACGTTCAGCTCGATGCGCCCGTCCTGCGGCAAACGGCGTTCCGCGATATCGAGGTTCGACATGACCTTGATGCGCGAGCTGATGGCCGCGGCCAGGTGGCGCGGAGGTGGCACCATTTCGTACAACACGCCGTCGCAGCGCATGCGGATCTTGTATTCGTCCTCGAACGGCTCGAAGTGGATGTCCGAGGCGTGGTCCTTGATCGCCATCAGCAGCATCATGTTGATGAGCTTGCGAACCGGAGCCGACTCTGCCAGTTCCATCAGGTCGTCGAGGTCGATCGACGTCTCCCGGCCGCCGCGGCCGGAGGGTGCATCGCCTTCCAGGGCCGCGATCAAATCGAGGATCGACTCCTGCTTGCCCGAATACGCGGTCTTCGCGGCCTCCTCGATCGCGCGCGGGTGGCCGAGGACCGCCTTGACGTTCTGAATGCCGAGGAAGTTGCGCAAGTCGTCGAGGGCCGACATGTTCTCCGCGTCGGCCATGACCACGGTCAGCTCGCCGTTCTCGAGCTTCAGGGGCAGGATCTTGTAGACCTGCGCCATGTTCTCGGGGACGAGCTTGATCGCATCGGGCGTCGGCTTCTGCTCCTCCAGGTTGGCGATCGGCATGCCGTAGCGCTCGCCCTGGGCCTGGAGCAGTTGATCCTCGGTCACCAGACCCTTTTCGAGAACGACGCGGCCGATCGGCTGGTCGTTGTTGCGGGCCTCTTCGAGGAGGTTCCATAGGTCGGCCTCCTCGATGTAGCCGAGATCGACGAGAACCTGGCCGAACTTGCGGTTGCCCTGGTCGGGGCCGGTCCACGCCTTGGAACGAGCCGGCTCGGCCGGCTTCGCGGCGGGCTTGGCCGGTGGCTTGCTGCCTGCCTTGGCCGCCGGGGCACCCGGCTTGGCCGGCGGGGCGGGCGGCTTACTGCCGGGCTTCGCCGGCGGGGTGCCGTTGGCGCGCGGCGGGACCGGCTTTCCGGCTTGCGGCTGACCGGGTGGAGTCGGCTTCTTGGGCGGGTTCGGGTTGTTCGGAGTCGGGGTCGCCATGGTACGCTCTGTTTGAGGTTGAGGTTAGGTTCACCGCACGGCCGGCCGGGCTGGCCTCACCGCTTGAACGGCGCTTTGCGCCGCGGCGGCGGCTCGTCGTCCTCGTCCTCCTCGTCCTCCACCTCCTCGACGTCCTCGTACTCCTCGTCGTCGTCCTCGAAGATGCCTTTCTCGGCCGCGGCGATCCGGGCGGCCAATTCGTTGGGCTTGCTCGACCGCAGCAGCACTTCCTCCTTCTCGCACAGGCCGTCCTTCCACAGCTTGAAGAGGCTTTCGTCGAGGAGGAACATGCCGTGCTTGCGGCCGGTCTGGATCGACGAGTCGATGCGGTAGGTCTTGTTCTCGCGGATCAGGTTGCGGATGGCGGGCGTCACCACCATCATCTCGTAGGCCGCCACCAGCCCATCGGGCTTGCGCGGTAACAGGCCCTGCGACAACACGCCGATGAGGGCCGTC
>CAZNSL010001297.1:0-1759 GCA_964574975.1 uncultured Alcaligenaceae bacterium
ATGATTCCGAACACCGAGCTTCCGTTCGGCATTCGGACGGTTGACGGGTCGTTCAACCACCTTGTGCCCGGGCAAAGCACGGCGGGTTCGGCCGACCAGACTTTCCCGCGGATGCTCGACCCGACATGGTTGGCAGGCGAAAACAACATCTTCGGGCCGCCGCTGCCAACGCATTACTCGCAGACGACCGGCGTCGTCGTCGATTCGGCGCCGCGCACGATCTCGAACCTCATCGTCGATCAGACGCCGAACAACCCGGCGGCGGTTGCTCTGGCGGGGAACGCCGGCGTCGACGGTATCTGGGGAACGGCCGACGACGAACTGAACGAAGGCGTTTCCGTCGTCACCAGCCCAGGCCTCGACGGAACGTTCGGCACGGCCGACGACAAGCTCACGTTCAAGTTCGACAACGTGACGCCGGACGAGGGTCTGTCCGCACCGTTTAACTCGTGGATGACGTTCTTCGGCCAGTTCTTCGACCACGGCCTCGATCTGGTCACGAAGGGCGGCTCGGGCACGGTGTTCATCCCCTTGAAGGAGGATGATCCGCTCTGGGTCGATGGCGGCAACAACTTCATGATCTTGACCCGGGCGACAAACCAGCCCGGGCCGGACGGCGTCTTGGGTACGGCAGACGACGTTCACGAGCATACGAACACGACCTCACCGTTCGTCGATCAGAACCAGACCTATTCTTCGCACCCGTCGCACCAGGTGTTCCTGCGCGCCTACGCGCTCGGCACGGACGGTAAGCCGTACGCGACCGGCGAACTGCTGACGAACCGTGACCTGGGGCCGGACGGCCAATTCGGAACGGCCGATGACGTGCCAATCGGCGGCATGGCGACGTGGGGTGTCTTGAAGGCGCAGGCGCGCGACCTGCTCGGCATCAATCTGACCGACTTGGACGTGACCAACGTCCCGCTGCTGGCGACGGACCCGTACGGCAACTTCATCCGCGGCGCAAACGGCTTCCCGCAGGTCGTAATGCGTACTGCCGGCCCGGACGGCATTATGGGCACGGCCGACGACGGCACCACGCTTGTCGAAGGCGATCCGGACGCCAACGGTGGCCAGGGCATCAGCCTCGCGAACGCGATCCGCACCGGCCACGCGTTCTTGGACGACATCGCGCACAGCGCGGCACCGAGCTCGACGAAAGTCGCTGATGCCGACGACATCGCCGGCAATGCCGTGGGATCCGGCGAGTATGACGACGAACTGCTCGACGCGCACTATGTGGCGGGCGACGGACGCGTCAATGAAAACATCGGGTTGACGGCCGTTCATGCGGTCAACCACTCGGAACACAACCGACTGGTTGAGGAGTCGAAGCGGGTCGCGCTCGAAAGCGGCGACCTCACGTTCCTCAGCGCATGGTTGATGCCGGGCACGGCGCCGGCAACGTTCCCCGTTACACCGGCGGAAATTGACGCCTTGGTGTGGAACGGCGAGCGGCTGTTCCAGGCGGCGAAGTTCGGCACCGAGATGCAGTACCAGCACTTGGTGTTCGAAGAGTTCGCGCGCGCGATCCAGCCGCAGATCGACATCTTCATGGGGCCGACGCAGGGCTATGACGCCTATATCGACCCGTCCATCGTGGCCGAGTTCGCGCACACGGTTTACCGCTTCGGTCACTCGATGCTGACCGAGACGATCGACCGGCTCGACACCAACTTCAACAGCAGCGAGATCGACCTGATCTCGGCCTTCTTGAACCCGCTCGAGTTTGCGGCCGGCGGCACGTCGGAAGAGACGG
>CAZNSL010001298.1:0-1752 GCA_964574975.1 uncultured Alcaligenaceae bacterium
GTGGCTCAAGGACGGGGCGAAGGAACAGCGCCGCCGCGAGCGCGGCAAAGAGCCAAATCACAAATACGACCTGCATTGTGACTTTTGCATCGCCGTAAAGAAGGCGCTCGCCGGTGCCGAGTCGGACCACTTGCAGCAAGTGCAAGCGGCGGGCACGCAGCAGTGGCAAGCGTGCGCGTGGGTGCTGGAGCGCCGGTTCCTGAACAAGTGGAGCCTGAACCGCGGCGAACTGCGCGAGCTAAAGAAGCGGCTCGCCGAATTGGAGAAGCAACTTGGGGCCGCTCGAGGAACTGCACCGGCGGGCGCGGCGGCTGGAGCGCCGGGCGACGACACGCTCATCTGAGGGCTACACCGGCGGCTATACGCCGTGGCTCGAATCCGTCAGCCCGCGGCACTTCCCCGGCTTCAACTGGCACTATCCGCACATCACGGCAGTACGGGAGGCGCTCGCGCGGGTGACGCGCGGCGAGTGCCAGCGGCTCATTATCTCGATGGCCCCGCAGCACGGCAAAAGTTCCATCCTCACCGTGCCGTATCCGGTGTACCGGCTCGCGCGCGACCCGAAGTTGCGCGTCGCCGTGGGCGGGTACAGCCAGACGCACGCCAACCGGTTCAGCCGCAAGTCGCGGCGGATCGCGGCCGAGTGTCTGCACCTGTCGCGCGAGCGGAAGGCCGTCAACGAGTGGGAGACGGCGGAAGGCGGCTATTACGTCGCCGTGGGCAAGGGTGCCGGTATCACGGGGTTGCCCGTAGATTTGCTCATCATCGACGACCCGCACAAGGACGCGGCCGAAGCCATGTCCGAGGCCGAGCGGGAAAACGTGTGGCAGTGGTGGACCGACGCGCTATTCACGCGCCTCAGCAAGAACGCGGCGGTGGTGTGCATCCAAACGCGGTGGCACACGGAAGACCTTGCCGGGCGTCTACACGCTCAGGGCGGGTGGGAAAGCGTGGTACTGCGCGCCGTCGCGGAAGAGGGCGACATTCTGGGCCGCGCGCCCGGTGCGGCGCTGTGCCCGGAGTTGCACCCGATTGAGCAACTCGAAGAGGCGCGGAAGCACAACCCGATTAGCTTCGAGGCGCTGTATCAGCAGCGGCCCCTCGACCTCGCGGGCGGGTTCTTCAAGGGGTTGGAGCGCATCCCGATTACCGACGCGGCACCGGTGCCGACTAACTTCGTGCGGCGCGTTCGCGCGTGGGATTTGGCCGCGACCGAGGCGCAATCCGGGGCCGACCCGGATTACACCGCGGGCGTGCTGATCGGCAAGCACACCGACGGCACATTCTGGATTCTGGACGTGGTGCGGGAGCGGCTGGGGCCGCGGGGCGTGCGCGACCTCATCAAGCAGACGGCGCAGAGGGACGGGAAGGAAGTGCCTATCCGCATCGAGCGGGAGGGCGGCGCGTCGGGCAAATTGGCGTCCCTGAGTATCATCACCGAAGATTTGGCCGGGTATAGTGCTGTAGCCGTGAAGCCGTCGGCGGGGAAGGCGGAACGGGCGGAACCGTGGGCGGCTCAGATCGAAGCGGGGAACGTGCGGATGGTGCGCACGCGGCACAGCGGGGCGCTATTGGACGAACACCGCGCCTTCCCGAACGGCAAGCACGACGACCTAGTGGACGCATGTTCGCTCGGATTCGCCGAGGTGGTGAAGCCGGGCGTGGTGTTTAGCGTGGGCTACTCAGGGGGGTGAGAAATGACACCGGACGAACGGATTGCGAAGGCGCTGGAATACGCAGCGGCGGGCGGGT
>CAZNSL010001299.1:0-1748 GCA_964574975.1 uncultured Alcaligenaceae bacterium
CACCAGGCCGACGAGCAGCGGTCCCGCCACCCGGCGGACGATCGCCAGCGGTTTGCTGTCGGTCAATGTCGCACACATCAACACGACGGCCGCGACCGGCGACGACGTACGGCCCGCCGCGGCCGCGATCGATACTAGTGCGCCAACGTCGAGCAGCGTCGCCAATGGCCCGCCCGTCGCCGCGAAGAAACCGAACAGCCCCTGCGTCGTCGCCATGCCGGAGCCACACAAGACCGCGAACGCGAACGGCAGGCCGGCCGCCAGGAGCCAGAGCATTGCCGGATGTGCCTCTACCGCATCGCCGATGCCATCGGCTAGCCCGATCAGATCGACGCCCTTGGCGAAGCACTGAGCCGTCACGATGAGCGACACGATGTTTGCGAAGCCGTAACCCGCGCCCGCGAAGAACTCCTTGGCCACCGTCGGCGCGGATTTCGGCGACGCGAAGACGACGGCCGCGACGCCGACTAGCATCGCCGCACCGATCAAGCGATTGCCGAACGACCGCGCGTTCGCTTCGCCGACCAGCCAGTGCCGCGGCACTTCGACGAGTTCGAACGGTGGCCCGACAATGGCCAGAAGCGCCAGCGGCACCAACGGGACGACGGCTTTCACGTAGTCGATCCGCTCGCCCTTCGGCAGTTCCGTCGCGGCACCGGCCACACGTTCGGCACGGGCCGTCAGCAGCCAGAAGGCGAGTGTGGCTACGGCGAGGTGTACGGCCAAGAGAGGCGCGACGGCCCGAACCACGTCGCTGCTCTCGACCTGGAGCCGCTCCGAAACCGTGCGCAACTCCGGCGCGCCGGGGTTCAGCAACTCGCCGCCGAGCGACGCTCCGATCAGGAGGGCCGATCCCACCGCGGTCGGCGACAGGCCGCCGGCGCGCAACAACGGGATCAGTACCGTACCGACGCACACGGCCGTACTCGCCTGACTGATGACCGATACGTTGACGCAGAAGCCGATGAGGACCGATCCAGGGACCAGCAGCCAGCGCATCCGCCGCAGCGGCGCGGCCAGCAAGCGAACGAGGTGTGCATCGCAGCCGGACTGACGGAGGACGTAGGCAAAGCCCATCGCCGTGCATATCGGCACGACGAACTGGTCGCTGGTGAAGGTGTCGAGGAAGGTGCGGACGATGACGTCGGCCTTGCGGGCCAGTGCCCCGAGTGTGAGGGCCGCGGCGAACAGGGCAACGCGCACGTCCGCGCCGCGGGCGATGGCCAAAACGGCCAATGCGATGACGAGGACGCCGGCGGCGCTCGCCATCACAGGTCGCGCCAGAGTTCCGAGTCGGCGACCTCGCGGGTGCCGCGCTCGAGTTCCTCGTCGCTCACCGTCGTTGTGAACTTCAGCTTCGACAGGTCCGGAGCCTTCGAGCGCCGCGACTGCTTGTCGGGGGCCGGTTCCATCACCGTGTCGGTCTCGGCGGCAGCGGGCTGGTCGTCTCGCTTCTTGGCCCGCAGGTACAACTTGATCGGCACCTCGTGGAATGGCAGCCGGTCGCGGAAGTACTTCAGCAGGTAGCGCTGATAGGTGTTGTCGAACAGTTGCGGGCCGTTGGTGAACAAGACGACCGTCGGCGGGTTGGTCGCCACTTGCGTGGCGAAGTAGATCTTCGGCCGGCGGTTCTGGCGCATCGGCGGAGCCTGGGCGGCGAGCGCCTCCTCCAGCACGCGGTTGAGGTCGCCGGTGCCGATACGGGCGCTCGCTTGCTTGTGCAGGTTCTGCGCGAGGTTCAAGAGTGC
>CAZNSL010001300.1:0-1746 GCA_964574975.1 uncultured Alcaligenaceae bacterium
CGCTCGATTGTCTTACGCCGGAAACGCTGATCGCTCTGATGGCTCATTCCGACGCGAACGTCCGGCGTGCCGCACTGCGATACAGCGATCGATGGATCGGGACATCGGATCGAGTCCACACGGCGGCGATGGCGCTATCGCGAGACCCCGATCTAGGCGTCGGCTTTCAGCTCGCGCTCGTACTCGGAGAGTCGAGCGGCGATCCGTCGCCGGCGCTTGCCGAGTTGCTGCACCGCGCCGCGAACGACCCGTGGGTCGTCTCAGCGGCCTTGAGTTCAGCACGTGGCCGGACGGCGGCCTTACTTGCAGAATTGGGACGGCGACCGCAGGAAGCTGTGGAACCGCTGGCGAAGCTCGCCACGCTCGCGGGGGCCGAGAACGACGCGAACGGAATCGCATCCGCCCTGTCTTTACTGGCGCGGGCATCGATCGGTGACGAGTGGGCGGTTCGCCTCCTCGACGGACTCGGTCAAGGAATGCGCAACAGTCGTCGGTCGCTGCATAAGCTTTGGTCGAATCCGTCGCCCGAGCTGGCCGATGCCGCAAGGGCTGCACGCCAACTCTTTGAGGCGGCCGCCCGCAAGTCCGACCCGGCGTCGTTGCGGCTGCTCGCGTTTGCACCGCCGGATATCGCACTCGGTACGTTGACCGCGGCACTCGAATCGAAGAACCCGCCGGCGGTGCAGGCGGCGGCCGTCAAGGCTTTGGCTGCCCAGCCCGGCACCAAGCCGGCCGACATTCTCATCGATGCATGGGACGGCATGACCCCCGCTGGGCGACGCGAGGCCATCGAGGTGCTGTGTTCGGGGACCGAACGGGTGACGAAACTGCTCGACGCGGTGGCGAGCAAGCGTCTGTCGCCCGGCCAGATCGAGCCGGTGCGGCGCGACCAGTTAATGCGTCACGCCAACGCGAAGTTACGGGCCAGGGCGAAGACGTTGCTCGCATTGCAACCGTCCGACCGCACTGCCGTCGTCACGGCGTATCGCCCCGCGCTCGACAAAGTTGGTGACCCGATTCGGGGTCGGGCGCTGTTCCACCAACACTGCGCCACCTGCCACAAGTTCGGCGACGACGGCCACGAAGTCGGCCCCGACCTGCGAGCTGCATTGGGCACCAAACCGCGCGAGGCGTTTCTGGACGACCTGCTCGACCCGAATCACGAAGTCGATCCGCGATACGTCGTCTATCAGGTGACGACGAAATCCGGGCGGAGCCTGACGGGACTGCTCGCACTGGAAACGGCGACGAGCGTCACCCTCCGTCGCGCCGGTCGCGAGGAGGACATCGTTTTGCGGTCGCACATCGACGAGATGCAGGCATCCGCCAAGTCGCTGATGCCGGAGGAGTTTGAGAAGCTGGTCAGCCACCAGGATGTCGCCGACCTGATGGCGTACCTCTTGCCGCCGAAACGATAACTCGACCGACTCACACACGTCACGGGCTCAACACTGAGGTGCCGCGCAGCTTCGTTCCGAGCGGTCGTTGGCTCCGTACCGCATTTCCTATCGGCGTAGTATGAGGTCATGACCGAACAGGCCTATCGACCACGTTCGTCGCGGCAGCACTACCGCGTTTTCGTAACGGACTACAAGAATCGCCGGCTCGATGACGCGGAAAAGTCCAACGACACCGCCCCTGCGACTGACGCACAGCCGGAGCGTGGTAGCAAGCGCCGCGACTTCCTGCGTGCCTACTTCCGCCGGCTCTGGCCGACAATCAAGGCGCGTGGCTCAGGAGAAAAGA
>CAZNSL010001301.1:0-1745 GCA_964574975.1 uncultured Alcaligenaceae bacterium
CGTGGATTGAAAAGCGCGCGCCGCAGGTGGGCGGTCAGGGGGCACCTGTCCGCCGGTGGTGAGGCTAGATGATGACGTCGGCCATCGTGATGACGCCAAACCCGACGCCGGGCAGATGCAGCGAGAACGCGTCGCCAGTGCCCGGGTTCCAGAAGTCGAACATCGTGCTGCCGTCGTTAGCGGCATAACCTTGTGCGTCCCAACCGGGTTGGTTGAGGAACGTCAGGTCGAGGAGGTCAAGGTCGTCCTCGAAGCCGTTCTGGACGATCGTTCCGGAGGGTTGCGGGTTGATCACGAAGACGTCCGCAAATCCGTTCGAACCTGGTAGGACCGGCCGTGGCGGGATGAGGGCTGTGCTTCCGCCGATCATATCGTTCAGCGTCAGATGATAGCCGTCGGATACGCCTTCCATATGGATCGTGACGACTTCTTGGTTTTGTCCGGTCAGGGTCAGCGTGGTGGTCGTGAGCGAGGATAGCGTCGCGCTCGCGGTCCAGTAGTTGCTGCTGCCGAGGTTGAATGCGGAGACGTCCAATTTGTCGACGCCGAGCTCGAAGTCTTTGATCGTCACCGTGTTGGCGGCCGTTCCGATGACGAACGTATCGCTCGCATAATCGCCGAAGTCGAAATACGAGTAGTTGCCTGTGAGTTGATCGTTGCCGCCGTCGGCGATCAGCGTGTCGCTGCCTGCGCCGCCGAAGATCAAATCGTTGCCGAGGCCGCCGGCGATCGTGTCGTTACCGTCCATGCCGTCCAGCGTGTTGGCGGCGGCATCTCCGGTCAGCGTGTCACCACCCGCGCCGCCGACCAGGTCGTCGATGTTCGTCATCGTGCCGTGGTTGTTGGCGTCGAAACTGTAGATGCCGGTGGCGAGGTTCGCGGTCGCGCCGGGCTGACCGGTGAAATAGACCGTGTCGTGGCTGCCGGTGTCGCCGTTGTACGTGTCGATACCTTGAGTGGCGTAGAACGCGTCAGAGCTTGCGCCGCCACTCAAGACGTTGTTGCCCGCGTTGCCGGTGAGCTGATCTTTGAAGTCGCTGCCGATGATGTTTTCGATGCCGATCAACGTGTCGGTGCCGGCGCCGCCGGTAGATACGCCGGTCGTCAAGTTCGCGAAGGCGCCTTGGTTGAACGGTGCGTTGGGATTTCCTGAGATGATGACGGTGTCGGTACCGGCGCCGCCGTTGATGATGTCGTTGCCAAGGCCGGCGTCGATGACGTTGTCGCCTGCATCGCCGGTCAGTGTGTCCGCGAAGGCTGAACCCGTCATGTTTTCAACGCTGCTCAGCGTGCCGGACGCGCCGGTACCGCTGTATGTGCCGGTGCTCAGGTTTGCGGTTACGGCGGCCGTCATCGTCGCAAAGTTGACGGCGTCCGTTCCCAAGCCACCGATGATCGTGTCGGTACCTTGTGTCGCGATGAACGTGTCGTTGCCGTTCGCGCCGTCGAGGACGTTGTTGCCGGCGCTGCCTTTGATCGTGTCGGCAAAACTTGAGCCCAGCACGTTCTCGAAGTTGAAGAGTGTGTCGCTGCCTTGGCCGGTCGCTGTCCCTGCCGTCAGGTCGACGTTGACCGCCGCGCCGCCGTCGAAGTCGGCCCAGTCAATTCCAGTGCCGCCGTCGAGCGCGTCGTCGCCTTGACCGCCGTTCAAACGGTCGTTGTTGGCGCCGCCGAACATCTGGTCATTGCCGATGCCGCCCTTCAGGATGTCGTCGCCGGTGCCGCCGTCGACGACGTCGTTGCCG
>CAZNSL010001302.1:0-1743 GCA_964574975.1 uncultured Alcaligenaceae bacterium
CTTCTCCGCGGAAGAACGCTTCTGCGAAGCGTCGCTACACGGTCATCCGTTTAGTGTACGGATCGCGCTGGAGAATGTGAGATCGCCGATCAAGCACGGGTGCTTGTACTGCTCGGCCGGGCCACCCGACTTCGCCCGGCGGGCAGCCGTCCAGCGCACCCACGTCCCCGACTCCAGCCACTCGACGCGGACCGGGCCGAGCCGGCCAGTCGTGCGCTTCGAGCGGTACTCGGCGTTGGCCCGCTGGAGGCCCGCGTCGAGTGCCCCGGCGTCGGCGGCCGCGCCGCGCTCGACGAATAGGCCGTAGTACGGCACAGCGTCGTCCCAGCACGGGGCGACGGAGTACACCGGTAGCGGCACGCCCGCGCCCTTGGCCCAGTCGGCCATCGTCCGCGTCACCTGGTACTCGCTGAGCTTCTCGCCAGTCAGGCTGGAGAAGTGGCTGCCTTTACTGAGGAACTCGACCTTCGGCGTCTGGCGGTGGAACCCGGTGACGCGCACGAGGTCGTGCAGGTCGTAACGGTACAGGCCCGCGGCCGTCGTCGGCACGATGTAGTAGTTCCGCCCGGCCTCGATCTCGTGGACGCCGAGGACGGTCGGTTGCGGCGAGTCGATCTCCGCTTCGGGGATGAATTCGTAGTAGTGCGTGGTCACGTCGAGCGCGCCGGAAGGCGTGTCGTCTTCCATCGGGATGGTCATGCGGCCCTCGCTGGCAACGAGGCCGAGGTCGCGGACGTAGGTGTCGCCGTAGTAGTCGCCGAGTTGCCGCAGGTACGGGCCGACGCTGCCGCCGGTCCAGGTACCAAGCAACAGGCGGTCGGGCCGCCACACGTCGCGCGGCCACAGACCGCCGGATTTGTCGGCCGCGGCGGCGAGATTCTTCGCCCGCCGGCTACGTTTGAGCCGCTGGGTTAGGGCCTCGCGGACGCCGTCGGGCAAGTCGAGATTCGGCGAGAGGGTGCCTTCGCGCAGGTCGCGGACGAGTTCCTCGGAGCGCGCGCGCAGCGTCCGCGCCAGGCCGGCGAGGGTGCTGGGATTCGGCGAGACGATCATGCCGACGGGCCGGGCGATGCTGAAGCGCAGGGCAACGTAGTACTTCGACTCGGCATCCTTGATGGCGTTGGCCGCGGCCGGGTAGGTGTAGAGGAAGCGCATGTAGCGTTTCTGCGTCCGGGCGGTGAGGCCCGACAGGCTACCGCAGGGGACGCCGGACTCGGTGCGGAACTCCTCGTCGTCGCCGGCTAGTTGCAGGATGGGGGCGCACGAGATGCGCTGGTGGTCGAGGAGGGTGCGCAGGCCCCAGCGGTTCCAGGCGCGCTGGTAGTCGGCGAGATAGCGCGGCGTGACCGGGATGTACTTGCGGCAGGCCGTCGTGCCGCTGGTCATGGCGAACATGAGGATTCGTCCGCCGGAGACCAGCGCGTCGGTCTCGCCCTTGCGGCAGCGGGCGATGTACGGCTCGACGGCCTCGTAGCCGGCCATCGGGATGTGCCGGCGGAAGTCGGCGACGGTTTTGATGTCGCGGAAGCGGTGGTTGCGGCCGAAGGCGGTGTCGGCGTGGGTGGCGAGGATTTCGCGCAGGCGTTCCTCCTGCACCTCGCGCGGCCGTCGGCATGCGGCGTTGAAGGTCCACAGGCGGACGCGGCTGGGGAAGCCGACGACCTTGCCGACGGCGAGGAGTGCGAGGCGCGGGATCCTGGGGCAAGCGTACCACCCGCGCCGCGGACTTAGCCCCGGAGGGGC
>CAZNSL010001303.1:0-1741 GCA_964574975.1 uncultured Alcaligenaceae bacterium
TGTCGGGGTTTCGTTGCCGGACTGAGTCGGTCGCGCGAGATGACCGTGACGCGCTAGGGTCCGGTGCGTCCAGCCGCGCCGGCGCGGCCGCGTAGCGGTTCGACGCAAGCGTTTGCACGCAGACGGTTCGGGGCATCGCCCAACGGGACTTAGCGACCGACGCCGTCAGGGCTCCGCAGCTGGCCCGCCGATGCCGACGCGTGCCCCGGCCGGTTCGGCCCCTGCACGTGAAGGACCCCCATCCGGGTAGGCGTCAAAACGTCACTGTGACGAAACGGCGCAACGGGCTGCCTTGACCAACTTCACAAGCGGCTCGGGTATTGAAACTCGCCGCAGCCATTGTCGGACGGCTCACGTAACGACGCGGGCGACGTTGAAGTCGTTGTTCGCCATGTACTCGTATTGCTCAGCGGAGCGTTGAGCGCCAACGCTGGCGCCTGGCCGTAACAACGTGCTCGCTGACCTAACGTCGAATTATGCCTGGACAGAGCCCAGAACGGCGACCTCGATCGGCGGTGCCGGCGCGGCCGCGCCGCAGCGCCTCATGTCCTGGGTGCATGACTGGCGGGTTGACTCCGGGCTTGACGGTGATCTACAGCTGGTGCGTCCAGCCATGACCGAGGGTGTTCTCGACTTCGGGTCGGCGTACAGCCGCAAGGCCCAGCTGTGGGACCGACTCGCTGCATCCAGGCCCGCCGCCGACGACCCACACTTCCGTATGGCCCAGATCGTCTTCGCCGCTGTCCTCGGTGCCCACGGGGCACGACTGGTGACCGGTGGCATCGGAGCCTGTCGCATTACCGACTCACGGCACCTCAGTAACGCGACCGGACTTGAACCGAATGTCTGGCTCAAGGCGCGTGCCGCGTTCCGTCAAGGCGGTGCCCTCTTCGCACCGTGGCCCGTCACCCTGGAGATCGTCTCTGCGCCGCCCAGGTCCATGAACCACGGCTACGGGTGTTGGTCGGCCGACAGACACAAGCGCAGCACCTGTGCTGTCAGCACGGAAACCCCGACGAGTGGTCCGGCGATACAGCGTTGCGTTACTGCTGCAAGTGTCAGTTCGGCCTACGCAAGGGCCCCGCACTCCCCCACGAGGACAGCTTCTACTGCGCCAACTGCGAAGCCTTTCATCCAGGTTCCCGAATGCTCGACGGTTGCCCGAACTGGTGGCAAGACCCGACACGGGCCAGCACCTAGGACTGAAAAAGGAAACGCCTCCGGCGTTGCCCAATCTCGGCCGCCGCTCCGCAGCTGCTGCTGCTCCGCTCCCCTTAGCGGGAAGCGGCGGCATCTCTCTACCTGTGCCCTTCTGGCATCCGATTGTGGCCGGCGGCCCGCTGCACGCAAGGCCCGGGCCCTCCGGGCCGGGAAAACTTTTCCACGCCGCTCGCTTCGCTCGCTGAAAACTTTTCCCTTCCGAACCTGGCGCTCCACGGGCCTCAGCCGGCCGAAATCGTTGTTGCCAGAAAGGCAAAGGGATGGGCGGTCAACCACACCGCGGAAGGCGAAGGAACTCATGGACATCTTCTATCTCGGGACCCACCAGGTCGACCATCTTGAGCGGGCCGGTGTACCGCTGTTCGTCTCGCACCGCCGGTTGGCCGGCCGAAAAACTCTGCCGAGAGCGATCGCCGAGTACGCGGTCGACTCGGGCGCATACACCGAGCTGCTGCTCCACGGGCAGTGGACCGTCACACCCAAGGCGTACTGCGCGGCGATCCGTCGATACGACGAAGAG
>CAZNSL010001304.1:0-736 GCA_964574975.1 uncultured Alcaligenaceae bacterium
CACGCAGCCCGTGCGGAAGCCGCTGCCGTCGACGTTGCCGCGCGAGACGGTGGTTCATGCGTCGGCCTGCACTTGCCCTGACTGCGGCGGCACACTCAAGCAGATCGGAGAGGATGTCGCCGAGCAGCTCGAGTTCATTCCCGAGCACTTCAAGGTCATCCGCCACGTCCGGCCGAAGTTTGCCTGCGGCAAGTGCTCGACCATCGTCCAGGCCGCAGCGCCGTCGCGCCCTATAGACAAGGGGATCGCCGGTCCGGGGCTGCTGGCCCACGTTGCCGTCTCGAAGTACCTCGATCACCTGCCGTTGTACCGACAGTCCGAGATCTACGCCCGGCAAGGCATCGACCTGGAACGCTCCACGCTCGCCGACTGGATCGCCGGCATTACCCGCCTGGTGACGCCGCTGGCCGAACTGGTCGGTCGCCACGTGATCGCGGCGACGAAGATCCACGCCGACGACACGCCGGTGCCGGTGCTCGATCCCGGACGAGGCAAGACCAAGACCGGTCGACTATGGGTTTATGTGCGAGACGATCGTCCTGCCGCGAGCACCGACCCGCCGGCGGCGTATTACCGATACACGCCAACCCGGGAGGGGGTGCACCCACGGGCGCACTTGAAAGACTTCCGCGGCACGCTGCAGGCTGACGGCTACAGCGGCTTCGACGGACTGTACGTCGAGGGCCGGGTGCGCGAGGCCGCCTGCTGGGCGCATGCGCGGCGCAAGTTCTACGAC
>CAZNSL010001304.1:746-1741 GCA_964574975.1 uncultured Alcaligenaceae bacterium
ACCTGCAGGTGGCGACCCGTTCGCCGCTGGCCGAGGAGGCGCTGACGCGCATCCAGAAGATCTACGCCATCGAAGAGCGAGTCCGAGGCAAGCCGCCCGAGGTGCGGCGGGAGGCCCGTCAGACGGACGCCGTGCCGTTGCTAAAGGACCTGCAGCAATGGCTGGTCGGTACGCGGACCAAGGTATCGGCGAAGTCGGAGTTCGCCGCGGCGATCAACTATGCCCTGAACCGGTGGGAGGCGCTGACCCGTTACTGTGGCGACGGCGCCATCGAGATCGACAACAACGCCGCGGAACGGGCGTTGCGTGGGCCGGTGCTGTCGCGTAAGAACTTCCTGTTCGCCGGCGCCGACTCGGGTGGCGAGCGCGCCGCCGTACTCTATACCCTGCTACAGACGGCCAAGCTGAACGGACTCGATCCGGAGGCGTATCTGCGTTTCGTTCTGGAACGCATCGCCGAGCACCCCAGCAACCGGCTGGCGGAGTTGCTGCCATGGAACTACGCGCAGACAGTCAAACCCGATGAGCGGCTCGCGGCGTAAGACGACGGCACTACCCGGCGTGCCACCTGGCACGTTTCCCCACATCGAGTCCCTGATCGACGGCGACGGCGACATCACCATCGGTAGGGTGGGCCCCGTGCGCTGCGCAGCGACCGCTGCGGACGAAGATCAATGCCTGGTGATGCTGCAGCGACGGCCCGGCGAGACTCTATTGGCCCTGCTGCAACGTCTGGACCAGGCGATTGCCAGCGCCTACGACGACGGCGAGTTCATCGACGAGATCAACTCTCCGCCTGAGCGGTGACCCTGCGCCGGAAGGGCTCGAACCATTCCGGCCGTAACGCTACCGCGCCCTGACACGCAAGATGCCGGGACCGGACGCTTACGTTCTCGGCGGTTGTTCCGTTGATGGACCACTCGGGAGACGCGGGCAAGTCGGATAGACGCTCTGTGATGCCCCATTCCCGCTTGAGAGCCAGCGCGAGCAGGTTC
>CAZNSL010001305.1:0-217 GCA_964574975.1 uncultured Alcaligenaceae bacterium
GCTGGCGGCGGCTCGCCGTGGGCGCGGCGGCCATCGCGGCCGGCCTACTGGCGCTCGTGGCGACGCGCGTCGAGGTGCGGGCCGGCGGCGGCGAGGTTGCCTTCGCCTGGGCGAGCCGGGGGCGGCAGCGCCCCGGGGGTGGTCGGGCTCCCGGCGCGCACCCGCCCCGCGCGCCCGGGCTCGCCCCCCAACAGCCGCCCCCCGGCCCACACCCCCC
>CAZNSL010001305.1:227-1738 GCA_964574975.1 uncultured Alcaligenaceae bacterium
AGCGACCGGAGGTTGTTCGGACTCCGGTCGCTCACGCTCCCGGCTCGCCGGGGATCGACGACAAGCTGCGCCGACTCGACGAACTCGCCCGCGCGTTGGCGGCCGAGATCGACGAGCGCGACGCTCGCCGCGTCGGCGAGATCGTCAACTTGCGTGCCCGCCTCGACGCCCTCCAACGCCTCTCGGCCGAGCGCTGGGCCGAGTCGCGCCGCGACTTCGACGCCCTGTACACCGCCCAGTTCCGACCCGCCCCGAAAGGAGACGTTCCATGACGCCGTTCGCCGTGCTGTTCGCCGCCTCGCTGGCGGTGCCGGCCCAGTCCGCTCCCGTTGACCCGTTGGGTGGATCGTCCCTCGCCACGTCCAAGGCGATGGCGGAAGACGTGGAGACGATGCGCTACATCCTCGCCCGCAAGCTTGCCCCGTTCGCGTCGGGTGGCGGGACGTGGACCGGGACGCTGTGGGGTGTCCAGAGCACCGCGGCCCCGATGGCCGGGTTGGCGGCGCAGGGCTACGCCCCGTCGAGCGCCAACGCTGTCGCGGAATACTACTCCGGACAGTCCAGCATCGGCCGCGGGCACGTCGCCGCCATCGAGGGGTTGTACCTGCCGCGCGTCGGCGTGCTATTCACGGTGACGCTGCCGCCAACCAAGGGCGACCCACGGATGAAGGCCGATGCGGCGTCGAAGTCGGAACCGTTCAGCGAGTGGGAGCGGGCGAAGCTGGCGATCGAAGGCAAGGCACCGCCGGCCACCCCGCCCGCGGCGCGGCGCGAGACCCCGCTGGCCGAGGTGCTGCTCAAGGCGTTGGCCGACAACGGCAAACACTTCCGCGAGCTGCGCGACGACGAACGAATCCTCGTCGTCGCCACCTTCCGCAAGTCGGCCGACGGCGGCGACCCGAACGCTGCCTCCGCGCTCGAACTGTATACGGCCGTTGCGGCCCCGCGGGCGGCCCTCAACATCGCCCCGCCCGCACCGGGGCAGCCCCCCAGAGGCATGCCGGGCCAAGCCGGAGTCGGTAGCGACGCCGATTACGACGCGGTCGCCGAACTGCACCTGAAGCGCGGCAACTACGCAGAGGCGATCGAGGCGTTCGCAGCGGCGGCCAAGAAGGCGGTCAAGGAGTTGGAGACGGCCGACGACGCCGGCCAGGCCGAGGCGCTCAAGCGGGCACGGGCGGCCTTCGCGAAGCTCGGCCAGGCGCACATGGCGGCCGGGCAGTTCGACCGGGCGAAGGCAGTGCTAGAGTCGGCCAGCCGTCTGAACGAGAAGGGCCACGGCTCGACACCCGCCGCGACGAAGCCGACGGCCCCGCCGCTGCCGGCCCGGCTAACGGTCAGCGCCACCAAGCGCGACCTGGTCGCCGCGGCGGCCGGCAAGATGACGTTCGAGGAACTGGGCAAGGCGGCGACCGTCGAGTTCAGCGACCCAGCGGCGACGGCGACGAAGTAGGGAACACTCCCGCGACGCCGCGAGCCGAGCGCTTGAGCCCGAAGCGCCAGCGAGGGAG
>CAZNSL010001306.1:0-1737 GCA_964574975.1 uncultured Alcaligenaceae bacterium
GGTCGGCTTTTTCAGGAATCAAGAGTCAGGAGTCAGGAGTAAGGAACCCGCCCTTGCGTCCTGACCCCAGACTCCTGACTCCTGATACCTAATTATGGAGGTTCGCCCGATGGTTCGCTTCATCCGCATCAAGACGTTCGAGGTCGGTCTGGTGTTCCGCGACGGCGCGTTCACTGGCCTGCTCGAGCCCGGCTTTTACGTCCGCTTCGACCCGCTCCGCCGCGAGCGCGTCGACGTGGTCAGCCAGCGCGCCCCGTGGCTCGTCCACGAGCAGCTCGACCTGATCGTTGCCAGTGGGGTACTCGACGGCCGGGCCGTCGTCCTCGACCTGGCCGACAGCGAGCGCGGCCTCGTGTGGATCGACGGTCGCTTCGAGACGCTGCTGCCGCCGGGCCGGTACGCCCTGTGGACGGGCTTCCGCCGCGTGCGCACGGAGGTCGTCGACGCACGGACGGTGCGCTTCGACCACGCCGACTGCGAAGCGCTCCTGCGCGGCCAGCGGGCCGCCGAACTGCTCGACATCCAGGACGTGCCGGCCGACCACGCTGGCGTCCTGTTCCTCGATGGCCGCTACGCCGAGACGCTGCCGCCGGGCCGGTACGCCTTCTGGCGGCACCGCGTCACGGTCAAGCTCGTCCGCGTGGACCGGCGCGAGCTGGTGCTGGACGTGCCGGGCCAGGACGTGCTGACGGCCGACCGTGTGACGCTGCGGCTGACGGCCGTGGCGACCTACCGCGTTGCCGACCCGGTGCGGGCCGTGACGGCCACGGAGGACGCCAAGCAGGCGCTGTACCGGGACGCGCAGCTCGCCGTGCGGGCGGCGGTCGGTGCCCGCACGCTCGACGCCCTGTTGGCCGACAAGGAGGCGCTGGCGACGGAACTGGCCGCCACGCTGCGCGGCAAGGCGGTGGCGTTCGGCCTGGAGGTCGCAGCGCTGGGCGTCCGCGACGTGATCCTGCCGGGCGACATGAAGGAGCTGTTGAACAAGGTGATCGAGGCCCGCACGGCGGCGGAGGCCGCGGTCATCACCCGCCGCGAGGAGACGGCGGCCCTGCGACACCAGGCGAACGCGGCAAAGCTGCTGGCGGAGAACCCGACCCTGCTGCGGCTGCGCGAGCTGGAGGTGGTGGAGAAGGTCGCCGCGGGCGGGAAGCTGAACGTCGTCCTCGGCGAGAAGGGTCTCGCCGAGCGCGTCGTCAACCTGCTGTAACGACAAGCGTTTGAGCCCGACACGCAAGCGAGGGTGGAGGAAGCTTCACCCTCGCTTGCGCGTCGGGCTCAAGGGCTTAAACGCCGCACGCGGTCGCCAAGACGGCCATCCGCACCGCAAGGCCGTTGGTGACTTGCTGCAGGATCGCCGAGTGCGGGCCGTCGGCCACCTCCGGCGTCACCTCGACGCCGCGGTTGATCGGCCCCGGGGCCAACAGCAACACACCGGGCTTCGCTCGCCGCAGGCGGTCGCCGTCCATGCCGAAGAGCCGTGCGTACTCGCCGACCGACGGGAACAGGCCCGTCCGCTGCCGCTCGAACTGCACCCGCAATAGGTTCAAAACGTCGCAGCGCGGCAGGATGTCGTCCAGCGAGTGCGCCACCTCGACGCCCCATTCGGCCACACCCACCGGCACGAGCGTCGGTGGGCCGCAGACGACGACGGTTGCACCGAGCGTCTTGAGCGCGTGGACGTTCGACCGGGCCACACGGCTGTGGGCGATGTCGCCGACGAGGCCGACGGTCAGC
>CAZNSL010001307.1:0-1735 GCA_964574975.1 uncultured Alcaligenaceae bacterium
GGCCCTGATGCTGGTGCCTGGGCCACATCTGATCAACGGCTTGTTCGACCTCGTGGACAACTACCTGCCGATGAGCCTGGCCCGGTTCGGGCTGGCCGTGGGCATCCTACTGGCCAGTGCGCTCGGCATCCTCCTCGGCGTCGAACTGACGCTCGGCGGCACGCTGCCGACCGGATCGGCTGCCGGTGTCGATCGGCTGAACCTCGCTACCGACATGGCGCTGGCCGGGGTCGTGACCTGCGGCTTCGCACTGTTCTACAACGCGGCCCCGCGGCAGGTGGCGATGGCCGCCGTCGGCGGCATGGTGGGCCACGGCCTGCGGTTCCTCGCCCTGCAATTGGGGGCCACACTGGAGGCGGCGACGTTCCTGGGCGGCGTCGCGGTCGGGCTTGCGTCCGCGGGCATGGCCCGGACGGCTCGCACGCCGGTGGCGGTCATCGCCTTCGCCGGGGCCGTGACCATGATGCCCGGCTTGCACATGTACCGCGCCCTCGGCGCGGCGGTGCAGTTGGCCCGGCAGGCCGCCCCGCCGGAGATGGCCGCTGTGGCGCTCGGCAACGCTGCCGAGGCGTGCCTCGTCGTGGCCGGACTGGCGCTGGGACTCGTCTGCGGGTCCAAGCTTGTGCTGGTTCTAGCTCACGGAAACCCGGCCGTCTTAGCCCCGGAGGGGCGGCCGTGGGTAGCCAGGGGCGTCAGCCCCTGGTCACCAGAGCAAACGACCGAAGCCCCGGAGGGGCGACAGACTGCCGCCCCTCCGGGGCTAAGGCACCGAACGGATACGGCCCAGTGAACTCGGACGACGCGAACTGAATGATACCGTAGCGAATCATCCCTTTCCGCAGCCGCACGCTTGACGCAAGGAGAGACCGATGTCCACCGCCACCACCACCGGCCCCGCCGCCAAGCGCCACCCGTCTTCGGACGGCAAGACCGCGGCCGGCCCCCTCGCCGCCGACGAGCTTCGCAAGCTCGACGCCTACTGGCGAGCGCTCAACTACCTGTCGGTCGGCCAAATCTACCTGCTCGACAACCCGCTCTTGCGCGAGCCGCTCAAGCGCGAGCACGTCAAGCCACGCCTCCTCGGCCACTGGGGTACGTCGCCGGGCCTCAACATGCTCTGCGTTCACCTCAACCGGGTCATCAAACGCGATGACCTGAACGCGATCTACATCATCGGCCCG
Source organism: uncultured Alcaligenaceae bacterium (assembly GCA_964574975.1). GTDB lineage: Bacteria > Planctomycetota > Planctomycetia > Gemmatales > Gemmataceae > JAXMAS01. The sequence continues at coordinate 1,182 of CAZNSL010001307.1, forward strand.
GGCCACGGCGGGCCGTCGCTGGTCGCCCACGCCTACCTCGAAGGGACGTACAGCGAGTATTACCCGAACATCGGTCAGGACGTGGAAGGGATGCGGCGCTTATTCAAGCAGTTCAGCTTCCCCGGTGGTATTCCCAGCCACGTCGCCCCGGAGACGCCCGGTTCCATCCATGAGGGCGGCGAACTCGGCTACGCCCTTTCGCACGCCTACGGGGCGGCGTTCGACAACCCGGACTTGATCGTGGCGTGCGTCGTCGGCGACGGTGAGGCCGAGACGGGGCCGTTGGCCACCGGCTGGCACGGCAACAAGTTCCTCAACCCGGCCCGCGACGGCTGCGTACTCCCGATCCTGCATCTGAACGGCTACAAGATCGCCAACCCCTGCTTCCTCGCCCGCATTCCGAAGGACGAGTTGCAAAAGTTCTTCGAGGGTATGGGCTATACGCCGTACTTCGTCGAAGGCAGCGACCCCAAGGAGGTCCACCAGCAACTGGCCGACGTCCTCGACACGGTTGTGGCCGAGATCAAGCAGATTTGGGCCGATGCTCGTACGTC
>CAZNSL010001308.1:0-1733 GCA_964574975.1 uncultured Alcaligenaceae bacterium
CGGCGTTGCGCTCGCCGGCCACGAGCGCCGCGCCCGACACGCCGAGCGCCGCCGCGAGCCGCCGGCCCATGTCGAGGCGCGACAGCCGTTCCGGGCCGCCAGCGTGCCAGACGCCGGTTGCGTCCGAGCGGGCAATTGCGACGAGTGCCCGTGCCGCGTCGGCGTAGTGCAGCGGCGTTCGCCACTCGTCGGCGAACAGCGTCGCCGGCCGGCCGGTGCGCAGGGCGTCGGCGAGGGTGTCCCAGAAGTTCGGCCGGCCGTTCTTGCTCGGTCCGGCTAGCAGGCTGACGCGAACGACGGCCGCCCCCGACACCGCCAGCACCGCGGCTTCCGCCTCGGCTTTGGTTTGCCCGTAGACGGAGAGCGGCGACGGCGCATCGCCTTCGCGGTACGGAGCGCGTTCGCCGTCGAAGACGAGATCGGTCGAGACGAAGACGAACCGGCCGCCGAACGCCGCGAGGCGGGCCGTTACATCCACGTTGGTCCGGCGCGCGAGGTCCGGGTCGCGGCGGCAGTCGTCGACGCGCGCCAGCGCGGCGGCGTGCAGGATGATGTCGGGGTTGGCGGAACGTAAGGCGTCATCGACAGCACGGGCGTCGGCCAGGTCCACGTCGGCCCGGCCCGACCATGCGGTGACGCGCTCGCCGCGCAATTCGTCGAGTAGGTACGCGCCGAGTTGGCCACCAGCACCCGTCACGAGCCAACGCATCGCTCAACTCACGAACTGTTCGAGGAACCGCTTGCTCTGCCGCAGCGAGCGCACGCGGTCGGCAAACGAGCGCTCGTACGCCCGGTCTTCGACCTCGACGCACACCGGGCCATCGTAGCCGACTGCCGTCAACTCCGCGAAGAACGCACCCCAATCGACATCGCCCAGGCCCGGCAATTTCGGGATCGCCCAGCCCAAACCCAGGATGCCTTCCTCGTAGAGCTTGGCGCGGTCGATGCGCAAATCCTTGGCGTGGACGTGGACCAGCCGCGAGCCGAACTCGCGCAGCGCCTGCGTGGGGTCGATGTGCTGAAGGATCAGGTGCGACGGGTCGAAGTTGAGGCCAAACGCTGGGCTGGGGATGTCGGCGAACATCCGCCGCCAGACGGCCGGGCTGGTGGCGAGGTTGGTGCCGCCGGGCCACTGATCGGCGGAGAAGAGCATCGGACAGTTCTCGATGCCGATCTTCACGCCGGCCGCCTCGGCGTCGCGGACCAGGCCCGGCCACAGGTCGAGGAAGGCCGGCCAATTCTCGTCGACGGTCTTGTAGCGATCGCGGCCGATGAACGTGTTGACGACGCCGACGCCGAGTTGCACGGCTGCGGCGATGACCTTGCGAATGTGAGCGGCAACGGTCTGCCGGTGGGCCGGGTCGGGGTCGAGCGGGTTGGGGTAGTAGCCCAGGCCGCTGATGGCGACGCCGTGGATGTGGAGCATGTCGCGGGCGTGGTGGGCCTTCTCGGCGGTGAAGTCGCTGACGTCGAGGTGGCAGACGCCGGCATAGCGCCGCTCGGCCTTGCCGGGCGGCCAGCACATCAACTCGACGCAGTCGAAGCCCTCGTCGGCGGCGAACTTGAGGACCTCTTCGAGCGACAGGTCGGGCAGAATGGCACTGACGAATCCGAGTTGCATGGTTCAACCTCCCGTAAGAGGAATTAGCCACAGATGAACACAGATAAACACAGATGAATACACGACAAGGAATTTGTATCTATCTGTGTTTAACTGTGTTCATCTGTGGCTA
>CAZNSL010001309.1:0-1733 GCA_964574975.1 uncultured Alcaligenaceae bacterium
CGGGACCCTCGTCGGGGCCCCCGCGTGGCTGGAACTGTTGCGCGTCTTTGCCATGGTCGGCTTCGTCGTCTGGGCGTTCGTGTCGGCCATCGCGGCGGTGAACCCGGCCATGCCCGACCAGATGGTCGACGCGGTGTTCGAGGCGCAGTTCGCCCAACTGGTTGGCCCGGCCATCGCGGCGGTGGCACTCTGGACGGCGACGACCGTCGTCGTCTTCGGAACCGTGCGTGGCCGTGGATGTCCCGTTCGGATCGCGGCGATTTGAGTTCGTTGCTGATCGTGGAAATTGCGGTCGGTCACACGCGTTCGAGGTAACGCATCGGCTCCCAAATGAAGTACTGACACCCTCCGCCTCGGAAGTACTTGTCCGTCTGCGGCTCGCGGAACATTTCGATTGGGGTTCGCCGCGTCCATGCGAAGGCATCCGCAACCGTACTCTTCAGGCATTCGACGGGCCGCCGGACGGCGTACACCCGTTCTACGTCCTGCCCACCGGGTAGGGCCAAAGTCGTTTGGTGGGCAGACAGATCGGCGAACCAGTTAAACTCGGGGCGCCGGGCGTTCGGCTCGCCCTGTGGGCGGAAGCTCTTGAATCTCCGGTTGATGCCCGCCAACACGCGCTGCACCGGCCGCGAGAAGTCGATGGCCTGCATCAACTGCCCTAATTTGATCGCGTTGCCGCGTGGGAGCAGCCACGGACTCGGATCGGCCACCTGACGGGTCAGAATGTCGCGCGGGACATTGTCCTGGTAGTAGGCGAGCGCAACGTTCATCGCCGGCCAAGTCGGCATGGGAGCCGACCAGCCGGTGAATGCGAGGAAGTCGTCCAGGTTGATGCGCCGGTGGATCGGCAACGCGTGGAGTTTCAGCACGGGCAACACTTTCGCGGACGGCAGGCAACACCCCAGCCCGCACGGAGATAGTATACGCAGGCCCGCGGCCGACCAACCCTCGGCTCAGCCCCGTCGCCAATTCGTTGCATTCGTTGCATGCAACGCTTTTTCGTTGCACGACCCCACTGTGAAATCGTGCAACGAATCCCACGCCGCGACGCCCGCGCGGCGTAACCCTCCGTTCTGCGGCCGCTTCCGCTACAATAGCCACTTCCGCCACACTCACGGAGGACCGGCCCGCAATGCCCGCGCCGACGACCAATCACCAGCCGACCCCGCCGAGCGTCGCCCTCGACGACCCGAGCCTCTACATCAACCGCGAACTCTCCTGGCTGGAGTTCAACCGCCGCGTCCTCGACGAAGCCCGCGACCCCAGCGTGCCTCTGTTGGAACGCCTCAAGTTCCTCGCCATCTTCAGCTCCAACCTCGACGAGTTCTTCATGGTCCGCGTCGGCGGACTGCAGCAGAAGGTGCAGGCCGGCATCAACCGCGGCTCCGGGGCCGACCGCATCCCGCCGCGCGAGCAGCTAGAGCGCATCAGCGGCGTCGTCCGCGGCCTGGTCGCCGATCAGTACGCCTGCCTGCGCGACGACGTGTTGCCCGCCCTCGAACGCGAAGGTATCGCCATTCGCTCGCCCAAGGACCTTTCCGAGACCGAGCGCAAGCACGTCGCCGACGCTTTTCACCGCGAAATCTTCCCCGTCCTCACGCCGCTGGCCATCGACCCCAACCACCCCTTCCCTCACCTCAAGAACAAGTCGATCAACATCGGCGTCCAGTTCTCGCGCGAGCACGAGGGCATCGACGTCGGGTTCGGCGTCGTCCAGGTGCCGGTCGTCC
>CAZNSL010001310.1:0-1732 GCA_964574975.1 uncultured Alcaligenaceae bacterium
GTCGGCCGAGAGCGGCGTGCCGACCTTCCGCGACGCCAACGGCCTCTGGGAAGGCCACGCCGTCGAAGACGTGGCCACGCCAGCCGCGTTTCGCCGCGACCCCGCCCTCGTCTGGAAGTTCTACAACCAACGCCGCGCCAACCTCCGCACCGTCGAGCCGAACGCCGGCCACTACGCCCTCGCCCAACTTGAAGCCCGTTATGCCGACGGCCACTTCGCGCTGGTGACGCAAAACGTGGACGGGCTACACCGCCGGGCCGGCTCCCGGAACCCGATCGAGCTGCACGGCAACATCGCCCGCACGCGCTGCACCGGCTGCCAAACGGTCGATGACCGCGGTCTCGAACCGTTCGGCGACCTGCCGGCTTGCCCGCACTGCGCCGCACTGCTGCGACCCGACATCGTGTGGTTCAACGAGGAATTGCCGCTCGACGCCTGGCACCGGGCGAAGACGGCAGCGGCCGAGTGCGACTGCATGCTGGTCGTCGGCACCAGCGCGATCGTCTACCCGGCGGCGGGGCTGATCTCCTACGCGGAGTGTGGTGGCAATCCGGTCATCGAAGTCAATCTGAGACGCACCGACGCGAGCGACCGGGCCGACGTGAACCTGTTCGGCCCATCCGGCGAAATCCTGCCCCGACTGTTGGAGCGGCTGTAGAGTGTCTGTCCCCCCTCTCCCGGCTTTGCGGGAGAGGGGAAGGGGGTGAGGGTCTTCGGGGCATCGAAAACCCTCACCCCCGGCCCCTTTCCCGCAAAGCTGGGAGAGGGGAGAAGGAGTGAGCATGGCGACGATTCTCGATGGCAAGGCGCTGGCGGCCACGATGCAGGCCGAGATTCAAGCCGGTGTCGCGGCGCTGGTTGCCAGCGGTGGCCCGAAGCCCGGACTGGCGACGGTCCTGGTCGGCGACGACCCAGCCAGTCACGTCTACGTCCGCAATAAGCGCCGGGCGTGCGCGACGGCTGGTATGACCAGCGTCCACCACGAGTTGTCAGCAACGACTTCGCAGGCCGAACTGCTCGCCCTGATCGCGGCGCTGAACGCCGACTCGGCCGTCCACGGTATCCTCGTGCAACTGCCATTACCCAAGCTGATCGACGAGGCCGCCGTCATCCGCGCCATCGACCCGCGCAAGGACGTGGATGCCTTCCACCCGGAGACGGTCGGCTTGCTCACCACCGGCCACCCGCGCTTCCTGCCGTGTACGCCGCACGGCGTCCAGCAACTCCTCGTGCGCAACGGCATCGACCCGGCCGGCAAGCACGTTACGATCGTCGGCCGGTCGAACATCGTCGGCAAGCCGCTCGCCCTCTTGCTGATGCAGAAATGGCCCGGCGGCGATGCAACGGTGACGGTCGCCCACAGCCGTACCCGCGACCTGCCGGCAGTGACGCGCTCGGCCGACATCGTCATCGTGGCGATCGGCAAGGCGAAGTTCCTGACGGCCGACATGGTGAAGCCGGGAGCGGTCGTCGTGGATGTGGGCACGAACCGCACGGCCGACGGCAAACTGTGCGGCGACGTGGACTTCGACGCGGTGAAGGCCATCGCCGGCGCGATCACGCCGGTGCCGGGCGGCGTCGGGCCGATGACGATTACGATGCTGTTGCACAATACTCTGGCGGCGGCACGGACGGTTAACGGTTAGCCGCGACGCGCAAGCGCGCAGTCGCGCGCCCCGGCGCGGAGCGGCGAACCCGTGGGGCGAGTCGGTGAAATTAAAACGAACCCACG
>CAZNSL010001311.1:0-1732 GCA_964574975.1 uncultured Alcaligenaceae bacterium
CGACGGGAGCTGCAGGGTGCCGTTGGCGTTGGCGATGTGGACGAAGAGGCCCGGCGTGGTCACCAGGTTGACGGTGCCCGCGGCCACCAGGAGGTCGGCGCGGCCGTCACCGTTGAGGTCGGTGAGGTTGGTGACGCGCGGCGACTCGAGGGCGACGTCGGTCTGGCTGCCGCTGAACGGAGCCACCAGCGCCAGCTTCTGCATCGTGCCGTCGCCGTTGCCGTAGATCATGTTGATGTAGTGCGAGGCGGGCACCGGGTAGGCGAGGTCGAGCTTGCCGTCCTTGTTGTAGTCGGCCACGGCCACCGACGGGATGCCGGCGCCGGCGTTGTCGTAGGCCACGAACGGCTGGAAGGAGCCGTTGCCGTTGCCGAGCTGCACGCCCGACGAGCTGACGATGTCGAGGATCTTGTCGCCGTTCATGTCGGCGAACTGCGCGTAGGGCAGGTAGGCCGAGGCGAGCGCGCCGGCCAGCTGGAAGGTGCCGTTGGCGCCGCCGATGAAGACCTGGGGCCCGAGGAGGCTGGTGCTGCCGACGACGAGGTCGAGCTTGGCGTCGTTGTTGAGATCGGCGGCGTAGAGCGAGGTCAGCGAGACGCTGTTGGTGGCGTAGTGCGAGGGGGCCTTGAAGGCGCCGGCGCCCTTCTGCGGATCGCTCAGGTAGACGCTGATGGCGCCGGTGGTGAAGCCCACGGTGCCGAGCGGCGGCGTGCCGACCGTCTGCACGGCCACGTCGTCGTAGCCGTCCTTGTCGAAGTCACGCAGCACGATGCCGCGGGGGCGGGTGATGACGGTGAAGGTCTGCTTCTGGGTCTGGAAGGTGCCGTCGCCGTTGCCGAGCATCAGGCCGAACGAGTTGGTGCTGTTGTTCGACACCACGATGTCGAGGCGGCCGTCCTTGTTCTGGTCGCCGAGCGCCACCCAGATGGGGTTGGAGCCGACGTTGTAGACCTTCTGGGTGAGGAAGGTGCCGTCGCCGGCGCCGAGCAGCACCGAGATGGTGTTGGCGGCCTGGTTGGCCACCACCACGTCGAGGCGCTTGTCGCCGTTGACGTCGCCGATGTCGGCGTTCACCGGGCCCAGGCCGGTGGCGAAGCTGCCCACCGACTGGAAGCTGCCATTGCCCACGCCGAGGAGCACGCTCATGTTCTGGCTGCCCGTCGACGGCGAGCCGGCGCTGGAGTTGAGGGTGATGAGGTCGGCGTTGCCGTCGTTGTTGAAGTCGCCGGTGCGGATGAAGTAGGGGGTGGTGGCGCCGCCGTAGGGCGACTTGGTGAAGCCCGGCTCCTTGCACACGTTCGAGGTGCAGATGTTGGAGCGGCAGTCGATGGCGAGGCCGCAGGCGCGCTCGGCGAGGCACTTGCCGCAGAAGCCGCCGCCGCAGTCGACGTCGGTCTCGTTGCCGTTGGGCACGCCGTCCACGCAGCCCGGGACGGCGCAGGTGCCCGAGACGCACAGCTTCGACGGGCAGTCGTCGTTGGTGCAGCAGTTGGCGTTGGGGATGCAGCTCTGCAGGCAGGCCTTCTGGCCCAGCGGGCAGGCGCAGCTGCCGTCGAGCTGGCAGGTCTGGCCGGCGGCGGTGCAGTCAGCGTTGATGCAGCACCAGCCGTTGGGGATGCACTTGGGGATGTTGCCGTTGATGACGCCGCACTGCTTGGTGCCCTGGGCGCACTTCTCGTTGACCCCGCCGTCGGGGACGTTGGCGAAGTCGGGGTTCGGGATGAAGGTCGCG
>CAZNSL010001312.1:0-1731 GCA_964574975.1 uncultured Alcaligenaceae bacterium
AGGGCCACCAGTTTCTGAACAACGATCCGGCCCAGACGAGCGCCGTCCCCGGCGAGGAGTTCCGGTTCATCGTCGCATTCCGGGCACTCGGCCCGACGCCTGTCTCGCAAATGGACGTCCAGGACCTGCTTCCACCTCAGTTCGAATTCGTCAGCACGGAGTGCTGGGGCCGGGGTGGCGATGCGTACTACAAGTCCTGGGAGCAGGGGATCTTCGCGTCGTGCACCAACGGCACGGCTTTGCCGGGTACGCCAACCGCCAGCGTGAGCACTTCGGCGTCGGGGACCTCGTTGCACTGGCTGGCAACCGCCCCCGGCGGTGGGACGTTCGATCCGGCCCTCTACTACGGCATCGTCTTCCGCGTCCGTGTCAAGCCGGCGACGTCCAATGCGAACTACACCAACGTCGAGAACGCGATCATCCACGACGCCGACGTGAATACCGTCTGCGCATCAGGTTACGGACCTCAACGGGGCGTCGTCGACGCCGATGATCTCGACGGAGACGGGAACGTGACCGAGAGCAAGTGCAACACGGTCGACCCGGTCCAGGTCCGCGAGGCCGCCAGCAGCGAGATCCTCAAGTGGGTCAAGGGCGACGTGGGAGTCAACGTGCTCGAGTCGACCGGGCTTCCGTCGTCGACCTGCCCGGACAACGGTGGCTACACGCGGTACCCATGTGTGGCGCAGGTGACCCCGGGTGGTGACTTCGACTACCTGATCCAGACGAGCAACACCGGCAACGTCAACCTGACCGACTACTGGATGTACGACATCCTCCCGTTCCCTGGTGACACCGGAGTGAGTGGAACGCTTGCCGGCGCGCAACGCGGTACCGAGTGGGATCCGGTTCTTGCCGGGCCCGTCACCTTCTCCGGTGGCACCGGAGTCGTCGAGTACAGCAACAGCTCCAACCCGTGTCGCGGTGAAGTGGGCCCCGCCGGGACGACCGGCGCCTGGCCAGCTGGGTGCACGGACGACTGGACTGGCTCGTTCAGCGCTGGAGCGAGAGCGTTCCGCGTCCACCTGTACGGGGCGAACTCCCCGTGGGCCGCGGGTGGGACCATCACCGTGCGCGTCCCGATGACCGCCCCGCTGTCCGCGCCGCCGTCGGCGATGAACCCGCTGGACCTCTCGGTCGCCTGGAACTCGGTCGCCGACGTGGCGTCCCGTCTGAACGCCGACGGCACGACGTTCCGACTGCTCGGCGGCGAGCCGCGCAAGGTGGGCGTGATCGTTCCGTTCCCGCCGATCTCGATCGGTGACTACGTGTGGCTGGACAACAACCGTGACGGCGTGCAGGGCAGTGCTGCTGCCGAGCCGCCGGTGCCGGGCGTGACCGTCGAGTTGTTCAACTCGTCGGGCGACTCGCTGGGCACCACCACGACCGACGCCAATGGCTTCTACTCGTTCACCGACCTGTATGTCGGCACGGACTACAAGCTGGTGTTCACGGCCCCTGACGGGTACACGTGGACCACGCAGAACGCCGGCAGCGACGACACGGTCGACTCCGACGTGAACCCGGCCGACGGCGCCGTGTCGTTCACGACGCCCACCGTCACCGGACAGAACTCGGCGGTCACGCCTGACGTGCCGATCTATGACGGTGGTTTGGTGCAGTACAACCTGTCGATCGCCAAGACGCTGGACTCGGCTGGTCCGTTCCAGCCCGGTTCGACGGTGGAGTTCACGTTGACGCCGCACAATGACGGTCCGGCGATCGCGTTGG
>CAZNSL010001313.1:0-1729 GCA_964574975.1 uncultured Alcaligenaceae bacterium
GTAGAGATCGAAGCGCGTGTCGTCGACGACCATGAAGGCAACGGCCTGGCCCCCGAACTCCGGCGCGTAGAGCATGAACTGGGCGCGCTTGTATCCCGGGCCGGTCGTGATCTGCTCGGTCAAACTGGTCGCGGTGTTGTAGACGAAGATCTGGTCGTCCGTCTCGCCGGGCGCCGTATAGCTGAAGACGATCTCCGGACTGTCAGGCACCCAGCGCAGTCCCACGCCGCGGTTGGAACCATCGCCAGGCAACACGGATTCTTGGGCATTCGACTGCGCCATGCGCCAATAGGCTAGCGGTGCCTTGACGTCGCCATAGCTGATGCGCGGCACAGCGTCAGTCTCGACCGTCGTCGCCTTCGGGTTCACGCGGCCGAGGCTGCCGGCAATGAAGCCGGCCTGCCACCGATCGGGCCCCACCTGCTGCGCCATCCCCATGCCTGCCGAGCCGTCGCGGCGCGGTCGACCGTTGAGATAGCGCGTGTAAACGAGTTCGGACCCGCGCTGCGAAAACATCCAACTCGGTCCGTTTCCGTAGTCGGTGACGAACGCGGCGATGGTATCGACAACGACCGCGAGGTTCGTGAGCAGCATGCCGCTGCTGATGTCGAGCGGGGCGACCATCACGCGAAACTGCGTATCGACGTAGGTCACTCGCGCGTTGCCGGCGCCGAAGTTGCACGTCGGGCAGTAGTTTCCGTCGCGCGCCGAGTCGAGCTCGAAATCGGCAAGCATCTCGGCCGTCATTCGCACTTCGGTCGCTGCCAGGGAAAGGACTGGCGCCGCAAGCATCAGGGCCGAAAGGATGCCGGCGGCCACACCGCGGAAATCGATCTGCATGCAACAACTCCGGCTAACCGAATGATTCAGGGCCAGCGGCGAAACGACGCTCGAACTCGACTCCGACCTCGCGAACCGGCGCCAGCGACGATCCGCCATCGTCGGCGGCGAGTCTGCCGGGAAAACCGGCTCCGTGTCAACGCCGCGTCTCGGGGGGTCCCGGCTGCCAGGCAGGACGGTCACGGCCTACTGCTGCATGAAGAAGTCCCACATCACATCGTTGGCGTTGATCGCAGTCGAGGGGGGCTCGCTGCTGCGCCATTTGGCCGCGCCGGGCCAGGAATGGGCGCCGTGCTCGGTCACGCACAACTCGACTTGGGAACTGTCTCGGCAACCGGCGTAGCGGTCGCAGTAGGCGCCCGGCTTGTCGAGCACACGTTTAGGCTCGGGGCTGCAGCCATTGCGTTTGACCCAACGCGACACCGATTCCGGAACCGAGGTGAACGACGTGACCGCTTCCTGGCGGCGGGTGTTTCCTCGTCCGCCTTCGAACGGGACGTGATCGTCGTTGCGCGCATGGATGAACAGCACCGACACAGGCCTTGCGGGGTCGCAACGGGTCGTGTTGTCGGTACCGGCGACGGATGCGACGGCCCTGAAGGTATCCGACATATCGCAAGCCAGCCGAATTGCCATCAGGCCGCCGTTGGACATGCCGGTGGCGAAGATCTTCTGGCGGTCGATGTCGACTTGCTGCGACAGCTTGTCGATCATTTTGCGGATGAAGCCGACATCGTCGATGTTGCGGTCGCGCGCCGGGCCGCAGCAGGTCCCGGCATTCCAGGTTGCCAGCAGCCCGCTCTTGAGCGGGCTGATTCCGTTTGGAAAGACGACGATGAAGCCCTCGCGGTCGGACTTGGAGATCTGCCCGTAGTTCTCGTCGGTTGCC
>CAZNSL010001314.1:0-1727 GCA_964574975.1 uncultured Alcaligenaceae bacterium
CGGGAAGCCGCGCTCGGCGATGTACCCGTAAAAGGTGCGGTACGGCAGCGCCCCCTCGGCCGGCACGAGGTGCACGTTGGTCGCGGCCTGGACTCGGTTGCTCAACAGCCGCAGTTGCGGGATTTCGTCGCGGGTGATCGCCAGTTCGCGCTTGGCCCGCAAGTAGATGCTGCACGCGTGCTGCTCGTGCAGTTCGTCGAGCATCGGGCTGACTTCGCGCCAGATGCGAGTCTCTTCGGGAGTATACTCGATCAACGGCGGGCCGAGCCGCTCCAGGCGGTGCTTCCGGCACAACGCGAACAACCGGTTCCGCCGTTCGACGTACGCCTCGTCGCCGAGGCCAGGATGGCCCGGTTCGAGTTCGAGCGTCTCGGCGTCCGGCGGCGTCACCATGCTCTGAGCGTCGATCGTTGCGCCGTATTCCGTCAGCGTGGCTGGAGCGTTCATCGTGACCTCGCGGTTCTCACGGAGGGCCGCCGGCCGGGGCACACGCCCCGGTAACTGATCTATTCTATCACACCACCGCCCTCCGACCGAGCCGAACCGGCCGGCAGCAACTCGCCTAACGCCTTGGCGTCGAGCGTCTTTTTCTCCAATAGCAGGTCGCGCAACGCTTCCAGCACGGCCCGGTTGTCGGCCAGCAGCTTCGCCGCCTTCGCCCGGCACTCCTCGATCAAGGCACTGACGGCCCGGTCCAGGGCAGCCGTCTGTTCTTCCGACAGCCCCGCGAAACGCTCGTTGCTGCGCAGGTTGCGGTACTGCCGCACGCCCGTCTCCGGGCCGCCCATGCCGAGCGCTTCGATGACCAGGTGCGCGACCTGCGTCGCCCGGATCAGGTCCGAGCCGCCCGCACCCGTAGAAACGTCGCCGATCAACAAACGTTCCGCCTCGATGCCGCCGAGCAAGACCGTCAGATCGTCGATCATCTGGTTGCGCGTCTCGCCGATCCGCCGCGATTTGTCGTCCTGGTACATGACGTACGCCGGCGCCCACGACATCTCGCTGCGAATCGTGATCCGCTCGATCGGCCGGGCGTGGTCGCAGTACAGGGCGACCGTTGCGTGTCCGGCCTCGTGCGTTGCCAACAGCCGTTCCTCGTTCGGCGTGTAGTCGAGTTTCTCGTCGTACTCGGTCAGACCGCGCTCGACGAGTTCCGGCGTCGTCGGCCCCGCCACCTTCTCGCGCAGTCGCAGGCGGGCCACCGACCGGCACAGGGCGTTGAGGTGGTCGCCGCTCGACGGAGTGCCGGTCGCGGTGACGTACATCGGCCCGGTGCGCTTGACCGCGTAGTCGAGCGCCTCCGGCGACATCTGCAAACGCATCTTGCGGTCGTAGATTGCGAGAACCGCCCGCCGGTCGTCGTCGTCCGGGTACGGGACGTGGATGTGGAACTCGAACCGCCCCGGCCGCAAGAGCGCCGGGTCGAGCGACTCGACGAAGTTCGTCGTGCCGACGACGAAGACCAGTTCCTCCTTGTGGAACCCGTCCATCTCGGTCAGGAGTTGGTTGACCATCGAGTGCTCGACGCCGGAGCCGGTGTAAGTGCCGCGGGCGGAGGCGAACGAATCGAGTTCGTCGAAGACGATGATGGCCGGGGCCGACTGGCGGGCGCGGCGAAAGAGCTGGCGCAGGTTGTCCTCGCTTTCGCCGACCCACTTGCTCTTCAGCTCCGGGCCGCTGACGATCGTCACTGCCGCCCCCAACTCGGACGCGATGGCCTTGGCAAA
>CAZNSL010001315.1:0-1724 GCA_964574975.1 uncultured Alcaligenaceae bacterium
GAAGCCTCGAGGGAATGCCGTAGGACCCGGGTTCGATTCCCGGCAGCTCCACCGAAAGGATGCTGGCCAGAGCCACAGGCTCTGGCCAGTTCTTTTCGCTCAACTGCATCTCCTGTTGTCAGATTTCGCCGGCAGAGACCCCTAACGCGGACCTGACCGTCTTCCCGTTGGGTGGTGGTCGTCGGCCGCTCAGGGCTTCGCACGGTGCGGTCGTTTTCGGCCGGCGGTCGCCGGATTCACGGCGACACCTCGTCTGGCTGGGCCGAGGCGTACTGCTGCTCGACGCGACTGAGAAACTGCCTGAAGTAGGGGAGCAATTCGGGTGGAACGGTCCCGGCCAGGATGATTCTCCATACTTGGGCGAGCCGGGAGACGACGTTGTCGTGGGATGCTGCGGCCATCACGTGGGTGCCCGTCACGCTGGCCCAGATCGTGTGGCCGAGTTCCTCGGGGTCTATGTCGCTGTTGAGGTCACCCTCGGCGATCGCGGTCTTTACTGCGCCGACGAAGGTGGCCCGGCGTTGTTCCAGGACGGCACCTGCGGCGAGGGTGACCTGGTTTGCGGCCATGCGAAGGGCGTAGCCCACCCGAATCAGTTGGTCGTTTCGCATCATGTCCACGGCGATGAACGGGACCCGGATGAGCTTCTCCAGCATGGGTGACGGGGCTGCGAGTTCGGCGTCCAGGGCGGTTCCGAAGGCGTTGTTGGCCTGCTCGATGATCGCGGCGGCCAGGTCCTCCTTGGTGGCGAAGTGGTAGTAGAAGGCACCCTTGGTGACGTTGGCGCGTTCGATGACGTCGGAGAGTGAGGTGTTGCCGTAGCCGCGCTCTTCGAAGATTTCCGCAGCGGCGGCGATGACGGTATGCCGGGTCTCGACAGCACGGGCCTGAGTGACCACGACGCCACCTCCCCCGGTGGCCGCCGCATTTTTGACGTCCCCGTCATGTCGTTATACCGGAAACTCGGCGGCAATAGCCGCAAAATCCGGCCGACTGCCGGATTCTGTCTGGTCACCTGGCGGCGCGGGACGCGCGATCGTCGGCATCGCCTGCGAGTTCGGGCTGCTCACCACCGCCGAGGGCATCGAAGACGCCAAGACCCGACACCGGGTGACCGAATCGGCGTGACCAACTAGAGGGCTACCTCACGGGGTAGCAACCGGCAGTCAGTCGTGGCAGTAACTGCCAGTCCTTGCCCAGCTACCCTGTCGCAGAAGGGAAGACATGCGGGAGTCGTGTTAGTCCGTCTCGGTAGTTGACATCCTCTATGCCCCGACGAGTTTCGACGCCCTCGCGGCCCAATGGGGCCAGGGAGTCACTCACTCGCAGGACGTAGCCGGATGACCGGCAGTGGGCGATCAGTCTTGTCCTGATAGTCCGCGAAACGCTGCGATGCGGCAACGATCTGCCGCCAGGCGGCATCCCGTTCCGAGCCGTGAAGTTGCTCGGCGACAACGGATTCAGTCCGCCCGCCGAATTCGATCGAAACCTGATCAGGGTGTGCGGCGAGGTTGTAGTACCAGGCCGGGTTCTTCGCGGCCCCAGCGTAGGAGGCCACAATCAACCAGCCGCCCCCATCGGCTGGAAAGTACGCGAGCGGGGTCTTGCGCTCCAGCCCACTCTTGCTGCCCACCGTCGTCAGTACCAGGGATGGCAGTTCGCCAAACTTGCCGGTCTTGCGGATTCGACCAGCCGAATACTTGTTGAACATCTTCAGAAAACGT
>CAZNSL010001316.1:0-1724 GCA_964574975.1 uncultured Alcaligenaceae bacterium
AAAAGCACCCACTCGCCAGTCGCCGCAGCGGCGCATGCGTTTCGTGCGGCGGCGAAGTCCTCGCCCCAGGTCATTTCCACGACTCGCGCGCCGAGTTGACGCGCGAGCGCAGGGGTCTTGTCCAGCGATCCGGTGTCGACGACAACGATCTCGTCGACGAGAGCGGCAGCGGAGTTGAGGCAGCCCGCTAACCGTTCGGCTTCGTCGCGGACGATCAGACACAGAGTCAACAGCGGCACCGGCATGAGGCGGACGCTAGCATGCCCGGCAACTCCGCGGACCGATCGGCGTTGTCGCCCGAACGGAAGTGTCCGGCGGGGCTTGCGTCGACTCACCGATCGCCGTCAAACTCGCAGCACATTTCCGGCCTTCGCCAGACGGGCCAGGCACTCCAGGGAGATCCAATGATCGTTCCGGTGAGACTCGAGCACGAGGGGCTCGTTCTGCTCGATCAGCGACTGCTGCCGCAAGAAGAGACGTATCTCACCATCGTCACCGCGGCCGGTGTGGCCGACGCGATCCGCGACATGGTGGTCCGCGGGGCACCGGCGATTGGGGTTGCGGCGGCGGCGGGTATCGCCTTGGCGGCGCGAGCGGCGCGTGACGAGTCGGCCGAGTTATTCCGCACACTGCTCGACGACGCCGCAGAAGTTCTTGTCGCGGCTCGTCCCACCGCAATCAACTTGGTGTGGGGGGTGCAGAAGATGCTCGACATTGCCGACGCGTCGCTGGCCGCAGGCGCCTCGGCTGCCGAGACTGCCGATGCCGTGGAACAAGCCGCACATGCGCTGCGCGAAGAAGATGTGGCCTCGAACCGGTCGATGGGACAGCACGGCTCGGTGTTGGTGCCTGACGGTGCCAACGTGCTGGTGCATTGCAACGCCGGTGCGCTCGCCACAGCCGGCTATGGCACCGCACTCGGAGTGCTTCGAGCAGCGCACGCCGAAGGCAAGAAACTATCAGTCTACGCAACCGAAACACGCCCTTATCTGCAGGGCACACGCCTCACCGCATGGGAACTGATACGCGACGGCATCGGCGTGACACTCATTACCGACGGCATGGCGGGCGCCCTGATGAGCCGCGGCGACGTCGACTTGGTACTGGTGGGGGCCGATCGGATCGCTGCCAACGGTGATGTCGCCAACAAGGTCGGCACCTACACGCTGGCGGTCTTGGCCCGCCGTCACGGAATTCCCTTCTATGTGGCCGCACCGACCTCGACGGTCGATCCTGAGTGCAGCGATGGAGCGGCAATCCCGATCGAAGAACGTCACGAAGACGAGGTGCTGCACTTCTTGGGGCAGCGTATCGCCCCGGAGGGCGCCGGCGCACGGCACATTGCCTTCGATGTCACGCCGGCTTCACTGGTCAGCGCGATCATTACCGAACAAGGGATCATCCGCGCCCCCTACGAGCGTTCACTCGCGTCCGCGCTCGGTATGTCCGAGACCGAAGAGGACGAGGCGCACCCGACCGACGCGACGGGACCGGCCGAAGCCGCTGATGAGATTCCGGTCGATCCGCCAACCGAGAAGGCCGCTTCTGCCACCGAATCCGAGGAAGGCGACGAGTTGTTTCACTAAGAGCCACGGGGCCAGCGGCTTGACAATGACACGTTCGTAGTATAACTATGCAGTTGTGAACGAACGATGAAGCATCCTCTAACTGACGCCATGATCGTTTCTGCCGCCGATCTGTTCGCCGCCCTGGGTGTCCCCTCG
>CAZNSL010001317.1:0-1720 GCA_964574975.1 uncultured Alcaligenaceae bacterium
CGTCGCGGTTTGGCCGACATGGCGCATCCACCTTGGCAGAGGGGTGCGTGCGGCCGCCGGCACCTGTGCCGCGGCCGTGGCCCGTCCCGGGCAGATGGCGGCGGATCACCGCCCCATGTCAACTCTCGTAGGTCGTAGGAGACGACGATGCGCCGGAGTGGCGGAAAAAAGTGCAGAGGCAGAGTGCGCAGGTGCCGGCGCAACCGCTTCACGCGCCGCTTCGCGACGCTTCGCAGAAGCGTTACGCTGCTGCGAGGCGTCGCGAAGCGAGGATCGACTACGCGATGCTGACGCCGCCGGTGAACGCCGGGTCGAACGCTAGCGCCTGCTCGATCTGTGTACCGTTGGCCCCGCGGAACGCACGGACCAGCGAGCTACCGCCGGACGCGGGACCGGTCAGCACGTCGAGGACGCCATCGCCATTGGCGTCCGACGCCGCAACGCTCAGCCCGCCGCGGAAGGCACCTTCGTAGGCGAAGAACTGGCTGACCAGCGCTCCGGTCTGACCGTTGAACACCTTGACGTGCGGCCCGCCGCCGGCGCGGGCCCCGGTGATGATGTCCCGCTGGCCGTCGCCGTTCACGTCGCCGACCGCCACGGCGACACCGCCACGGAACGATGGGTCGTAGGCGAAGAAACTCCGCAGCAGCGCGTTGCCGGCCGCCACGTTAAACGCCTTGACGTGCGGCCCACCGCCGAAGCCCGCCCCCGTCACCACCTCGGCTCGGTTGTCGCCGTTGAGGTCGCCGGCCGCCACCGCGACACCGCCGCGGAAGGCCGCACCATAGGCGAGGAATTGAGTCAACAAGGCGTTGTTCGCACCGCTGAACACCTTGACGTGCGGCCCACCGCCCTGCCCTGCCCCGGTAATGACATCGGCCACGCCGTCACCATTCGTATCGGCGAGCGCCACGGTGACGCCGCCGCGGAAGGCTCCGTCGTAGGCGAAGAACTCGCGGACGAGCCGGCCGGTCGCGCCGTCGTACACCTTAACGTGCGGCCCGCCGCCCTGGCCGGCCGCGACGACGAAATCGTTGTTGCCGTCGCCGGTGAGGTCGCCACCGGTCGCCACGGTGACGCCGCCGCGGAAGTTCGCGTCGAACGCCATCAGCGAGAACCGTTGGGTGCCCGTCACAGCGTCGAGGACGCGGACCACCGGCAACCCGCCCTGGCCACCGCCGACGACCTGGATGGCCCGGCCGCCGGGAGGCGGTGGCGGTGGGGGCGGTGGGGGCACGGGCGTCTGGACTTCGACCGCGCCGACATCGACCTCGCCGCCAACGACCCGCGGCAGACCGCGCTGGTCGGTCGCGAGCAGGTTGTTATTGGCGTCGTTGGCTTCGGCAGCGCTCCCCCGATTGACGGCACTGCCGTTGGTCTGGATCAGGTGCGTCCGCGTCGGCCCGCCGTTGTTGGCGAGCGTCGGTACGATGAAGGTCGCCGAGGCGACGCCAATTTGGTTGGCGTTCAGAATCGTCATGCCGCCGGCCGAGGTCGCCGAGGTCACGATATTGTTGAAGCTGGCGGCCCCGACGTCGCCGTCGATGTCGTTCGCCCCCACCGTATCCGTGGTGTTGTCGGCGAAGATGGTGTTGTTGATGAGGACTGTAGCCTGTCCGGTCGTACTCAGGCCGCCGCCGGTGGTCGGTATCTGGTTGAAGCCGCCGGAGTTAGACGTGTTGCCGAAGATCGTGCTGTTGGTGATGAACAGATCGCCGGT